>CANHPK010000071.1 GCA_947462525.1 Roseiflexaceae bacterium
CCGACCTTTGCGGCCTGCTCGCTCTTGGTACCGGTCAGTTTGTCTGCCTTGCTCGAAGCAGACAGCAACGTTTTGCCGGTCACATCATCGATTACCTGGGCATAAATATGCGCGCTGCTGCGGAAGACGCTCAACCGTGGGCGGATAGTGGTGCCCTCGACCTTGCGACGTACCCGGCTATGTCGGCGCAGACGAAGCTCACGAGCTTTTCGTACTGCCATGTCAATCTCCTAATCAGTATTGGGGGAAAATGAGCTGCACTCTCCCCGCTACTGTCATTACTTCGCCTTACCGGCCTTACCAGCTTTACGACGGACTCGCTCGCCTTGGAACTTGATACCATAGCCTTTGTAGGGCTCGGGTGGTCGCAATGCGCGAATCTTGGCCGCTTGCTCACCGACCAACTGCTTATCGATACCCTTGACAATCACTTGCTGGGGTTCGCTGGCAGTCTTACGCTCGATGATTTCGAACGCAATCCCTTCGGGTGGGACGACACGGATAGGGTGCGAGTAACCGACGAAGACAACAATGTTCTTGCCTTCGCGGGCTGCACGATAACCGACGCCCAACACTTCGAGTACGCGGGTAAATCCGTTCGTAACACCCTCGACCATGTTGGCCAGGAGCGTACGCGTCAACCCGTGCAACGAGCGGTGCTCTTTGCCGTCTGTAGGGCGCGTCACGAGCAACTGGGTGCCCGTGTTTTCGATGTTGATGCTCGCTGGCAATGCCTGCGAGAGGGTGCCCTTGGGCCCCTTAACCGTCAACAGATTCCCCTCGGCGATTTGGACATCGACACCCTTGGGGAGGTTGATCGGTTGTTTACCAATACGAGACATTAGTTCTTCTCCCCTCGGTTACCAGACATAGCAAAGCACTTCGCCGCCGATGCGCTTCTGCCATGCTTCGTATCCAGCCATCACGCCGTTTGGTGTAGACAAAATGCTGATGCCCAGACCGCCGCGTACTTGCGGGATTTCGGCTACGCCAGCATAGGTGCGCAGCCCTGGTTTACTGACACGCTTCAACCCTGTGATAACCGGTTGTTTGTCGGCGTTGTACTTGAGCGACAACGTCAATACCGGACAGGGCTTCTCATCACGCACTTGAATGTCGGCGATGAAGCCTTCACGCTTCAAGATTTGCGCGATCGCCAGCTTCATTTTTGACGTCGGCATCGAAACGCTTGCCTGGCGAGCCATGCCAGCGTTACGGATGCGGGTCAACATATCGGCAATCGGATCATTCACACTCACTGGACGTTCCTCCTAGGTCACCAAATTGCTTCTTCAGGCGAAGCCATCGCCCGGGCATGGTCCCTTACCAGCTCGACTTGGTTACGCCGGGGATAAGCCCCTTGAGCGCATTCTCACGGAAGCAGATACGGCACATCCCAAACTTACGCATGTAAGAACGGGCACGTCCACACACCTTGCATCGGTTGTACGCCTGCACGCTGTGTTTCGGCGTGCGCGAGGCCTTCACAATCATCGACCGCTTAGCCAAAGCTTTGTTTCCTTTCTTCCATCCGAACTGGTGAGTCGAATGACTCCTGGCTCGAATCAGTCACGAAATGGCATACCCAAACGCTTCAACAGCGCATAGCCAGCAGCATCATCGAGTGCCGAGGTGTTGATCGAAATCTCCATACCGCGGATCTTGTCGATTTTGTCGATTTCGATTTCCGGGAAGACGATTTGCTCACGCAACCCCAAACTGAAGTTGCCTCGGCCATCGAATGAACGGCGATTAATACCGCGGAAGTCACGCAAGCGTGGCAACGCGAGGTTCATCAACCGATCCATAAAGTCGTACATTCGGGTGGCGCGCAACGTCACCATCACGCCGATAGCCTGACCTTCACGGAGTTTGAAGTTGGCGATCGACTTCTTGGCCTTGGTGGTAACAGGCTTTTGACCGGTGATCATGGTCAACTGCTCGATAGCGGCGTCGATAGCCTTCGAGTTGTTGAGTGCCTCACCGAGGCCGATGTTCACTACCACCTTGTTCATGCGCGGTACTTGCATGACTGAACCGTAATTGAATTCCTGCATCAAGGCAGGAACGACTTCAGTCAGGTACTTTTCCTTCAGACGCGGTGTCATTCGTTACTCCTCAAGGGCTTGGAACGTCTCCCGAATGACGTTCCGGCCTTGAACATGCGGCACAGTGCCGCGCTACTACTCATCGATTGCGGCGTCACACGATTTGCAGAACCGTACCTTTTTGGCACGACCCTTGGCGTCAGTTGCCTCGAGGATGCGATTGCCGGTGCGTGACGCACGGCCACACTTCGGGCAAATCAACATCACGTTTGACACGTGGACGGGAGCCTCTTGCTCTATGATACCACCCATTTGGCCAATGGCGCGTGGGCGTACATGTCGCTTGATTTTGTTCAGACCTTCGATGACTACGCGGTCCTTTGCTGGGATCGAAAGGGTGATTTTGCCCTTCTTACCCTTCTCTTTACCGGCAATCACGAGAACTTCGTCACCTTTTTTGACGTGCATTACAGCACCTCCGGCGCGAGCGATACGATACGCATGAAGCCGCGCTCACGCAACTCACGTGCAACTGGCCCGAAGATACGGGTGCCGCGCGGGTTGTCTTCTTTGTTGATGATTACTGCTGCGTTGTCGTCAAAGCGGATGTGTGATCCATCTTTGCGGCCGTATTCCTTGTGGGTACGGACCACGACTGCGCGCACCACTTCGCCCTTCTTGACGGTACCACCGGGGGTGGCATCCTTCACCGAAGCGACGATGATATCGCCGACGAAGCCATAGCGCACGCGAGAGCCGCCCATTACGCGGATACACATGATTTCTTTGGCACCGGTGTTGTCGGCAACCTTGAGGCGAGACTGTTGTTGAATCATCTCTTAGTCCTCCTGGCCCTTCGTCACAATCTCGATGACTTCCCAGCTCTTGGTCTTGCTGAGTGGTCGAGTCTCGCCGATCCGAACCAAATCGCCGATTTTGCAGGTGTTTTGCTCGTCGTGCGCATGGAACTTGTTGGTCGTGCGGATAATCTTGCGGTAGAGCGGATGTGGGCGCAGATAATCCACCGCCACTACGACGGTTTTGTTCATCTTGTTGCTCACGACACGCCCGACCTTATACTGTCGTCGTCCTTCGGCCATCGTCTCTTTCTCCCAAGGGCTTTACGCGCCCAGTTCGCGCTCACGCAAGATCGTCTTGATCCGTGCAATTTCGCGGCGCACAATCTTTTGGCGCCCAGTTGCCGTCAGCTTGCCGGTTACTGCCTGGAAGCGCAGATTGAACAGTTCCTTGTAGTACTCTTCGATGTCTGCGTTCAGCTTGCTGGTGTCTTGATCACGGAGTTGCGTTGCTTTCATTCGCCAGCCTCCTCTTCGCGCGAGATAATCTTGCAGTGGATTGGCAACTTCGCAGCCGCCAAATGCAAGGCTTCCATCGCGACTTCTGCGCGCACGCCGCCGATTTCGAACATGATTCGACCCGGCTTGACGACCGCGACGTAGTGATCCACGGCACCCTTACCGCTACCCATGCGGGTTTCGGCTGGCTTTGCCGTGATTGGCTTATCGGGGAAAATGCGGATCCATACCTTACCACCACGTTTGACATGGTGAGAAATGGCACGGCGAGCCGCTTCGATCTGGCGGCTGGTAATCCAGGCTGGCTCTGCAGCCAACAACCCGAAGTCGCCGAAGGCGACCGTGTTGCCACGCTGAGACATGCCACGATTATTGCCGCGATGCATCTTGCGGTACTTGACGCGCTTTGGCATCAACATAGGTCGTGCTCCTTACAATCCTCGGCTAGCCACGGGGCATGCGGGAACCGCGCCCACCCTGACCGCTCTGGCCACCTTGACCACCTTGGCCACCACGGCCAGCTTGACCACCCTGGCCACCACGACCGCCTTGACCTTGTCCACCTTGACCGCCGCGTGCACCGCGACCGCCACGTCCACCACGACGGTCATCTTCGTTCCCATCCTGGTTGCGCACATTGGCACTCGGGGTGGTCGGCTGGGCATTCCCTGCCGCATCGAAGAAGACATCGCCCTTGTAGATCCATACCTTGACGCCGATACGACCGAACGTCGTGTGCGCATGCACCTGAGCGTAGTCGATGTCTGCACGCAATGTATGCAATGGAACTCGGCCCTCGCGCTCGTTGGCGACACGGGCAATTTCGGCACCGCCGAGACGCCCAGAACACTTCACCTTGACGCCGACTGCACCCAATCGCATTGCGCGCTGGACCGCCTGCTTCATTGCACGCTTGTAAGAGACGCGCTTGTTGATTTGCTCTGCGATGCCCTCGGCCACCAACTGTGACTCGAGCTCTGGCTGGTGAATCTCGACAACGTTGATCTTGAGTTTTTTGCCGAAGCTGCGCTCAAGAATCTTGCGGAACTCGTCGACCTTCTCGCCACCCTTACCGACCACGACACCTACCTTGGCGGTGTGTACCGTGATTTCGATGCGGTTTGCCGAGCGCTCGATTTCGACGCGGGCCACACCAGCGCCTTCGAAGCGCTTCATGACCAAACGGCGGAGCTTGAGGTCTTCGTGCAACTGGTCAGTGTAATTGCGTTCTGAGAACCAGCGCGACTGCCAGTCTTTGATGTAACCGAGGCGAAACCCCAGTGGATGTACCTTACGTCCCATACGTCCTCACAGTCGGCTAGCTCTTGGCGCCATCGTCAACAACCACGGTAATGTGGGTGGTGCGCTTACGAATTCGGTCCGCTCGACCACGTGCCCGCGGCATGAACCGCTTGAAGGCCGGGCCTTCGTCTGCGTAGATGGTGTGAACCACCAGCGCCTGACGATCCATATCGAAGTTGTTTTCGGCATTAGCAGCTGCAGACTGAATCGTGCGAGCCACTTCACGGGCTGCCTTCTGGGGCATGTATTGCAGTTCGGACAAAGCCCGCTCTACCTTCTTGCCACGGATGACATCCATGATCATGCGTACTTTCAACGGCGCGATACGAACATACTTAGTTACAGCTTTCGCTTGCATCGTTCATCACTCCGCGATGCGTGGTTCATGAGAGTCGCCCCTCACGCCCCGCAAACTACTTCATCTTGCCGCGTTTGTCAGCCTTCTTACCACCATGGGAACGGAAGGTTCTGGTTGGCGCGAATTCACCCAACTTATGACCAACCATGTTTTCGGTCACATAGACCGGAACGTGGCGGCGACCATCATGAACAGCAATGGTGTGACCCACCATTTGTGGAAAGATCGTCGAGGAGCGTGACCACGTACGGAGCACTTTCTTCTCGTTCGTCTTGTTCAAGTCTTCGACACGGCCCAATAGTCGTAAGTCGACAAATGGACCCTTCTTCGATGACCGTGACATTCTCGGTCCTTTCGTAATTTGCTAACGGCGCCTACGGGCCTGTGCTCCTCTAGGCGCCCGTTCGCTACTACTTCGTACGACGGCGCACAATGAATCGATCCGTGCGTGGGTTGTGCCGCGTCTTGACACCACGTGCGGGCTTGCCCCACTTGGTCTTGGGCGGCATACCGCGGGGTGCACGGCCCTCACCACCACCATGAGGATGGTCGCGCGGGTTCATTGCAGAACCACGCACTTCGGGGCGACGACCCAACCAGCGTTTGCGACCGGCTTTACCCAAGCGCACGTTCTGGTGGTCGATATTTCCAACCTGGCCAATGGTGGCCATACAGTTGATGTGGATCATGCGCGTCTCGCCGGATGGCATACGCAACGTGGCGTAATCACCTTCTTTGGCAATCAGCTGCGCCGAGGTACCTGCGCTACGGACCATCACCCCACCGCGACCCTGCTGCAACTCGACGTTGTGCACTTCGCTACCAAGGGGGATGAGCTTCAACGGCAAGGCACAACCCAAGCGGATTTCGGCTTCGGGACCGCTCATCACTTTGTCGCCCACCTTCAGACCCGTTGGCGCCAAGATATAGCGCTTTTCGCCGTCTGAGTAGTTCAACAATGCGATGCGGGACGAGCGATTCGGATCGTACTCGATCGCTGCGACCACGGCTGCCATGCCGATTTTGTTGCGCTTGAAGTCGATTTGACGATATGCACGGCGCACACCACCGCCACGATGACGGGTCGTGATGCGACCGTAGTTGTTACGGCCGCCGCTCTTGCGGAGCGGTGACAGCAACGACTTCTCAGGCTTCTGCTTCGTTATTTCCTCGAACGTCGAGCCTGACATGTTGCGTCGGCCCGCGGAGGTCGGTTTGTATATTCGAACACCCATTGCTTACTCCATCGCGACTAGACGGCCGCGCTCTACATGCCTTCGAACACGTCAATCGTGTTGCCAGCCGCCAGCGTGACAATTGCTTTCTTCCAGCGACTGGTGTAGCCAGTCCGAATCCCGCGGCGACGCATCTTGCCACGCACGTTGATGGTGGCGACGTCGGTGACCGTCACGTTGAAAATCGTCGCGATGGCCGCGCCAATTTCTGGCTTGGTGGCATCTTTGTCGACCTCGAAGCAGTATTTGTTCAACTGCATCAAGTTGGTGTTCTTCTCGGTGATCAACGGCCGGATGATGATCTGATGTGCGTTCATTATGCGTCCTCTCCATCGACGTGTGCCGGTGAGCTGAGGTAGCTTTCCATGACCGCGACGGCTGGCTGCGCAATGATGACGTTGTCGTACGTCAACAGGTCAACCACATTCAGATAATGTGCCGGCAGGGTCTTCACACCTGGGATGTTGTTGATTGACTTGGTGACCACTTCGTTGCGACCTGGCAATACGATCAACGTCTTGCCGGTGGCGTTCAAAGCGCTCAGACAGACCAACATGTCCTTCGTGCGTGGGGATGCGAGCTCGAAGCCATCGACAAATTTGACCTGCTGATCAGCAAATTTGACCGACAATGCCGATCGAACTGCCAACCGGCGCATCTTGCGTGGCATTGATTTGTAATACGAACGTGGGTGTGGACCATGTGCCACGCCACCACCCTTGCGGTGTGGTGCTCGGATCGAACCCGCACGGGCTCGGCCGGTACCCTTTTGCCGGAACAACTTACGCGTGCTGCCATCAACTTCGCCACGACCGCGGGTGTTGTGCAAGCCCAGCCGCGCATTTGCATGCTGACGTACCATCGCTTGGTGCATCACCGGGACGTTCGGCTCGATCCCAAAGATGTAGTCGTCGAGTTGTATCGTGCCGACCTCAGCCCCAGATTGGCTAAACAGTTTTGCTTCCATCACACCACCCCTACTTACTGCTCTTTACCGCACGACGTACCATCACCAACCCGCTTTTGGGGCCAGGGACAGATCCGCGTACCAGCAGAAGATTGCGGTCGCTCAATACTTCGACGACCATGAGATTCTGTACAGTCACTCGAGCGTTACCCATACGGCCGGCCATGCGCGTGTTCTTGAACACGTGTCCTGGGTCCGTACCAGCACCGATCGAACCAGGGGCGCGTTGACGGTCGGATTGACCGTGTGTGCGGGGACCACCACTGAACCCATGGCGCTTCACAACGCCTTGGAATCC
>CANHPK010000072.1 GCA_947462525.1 Roseiflexaceae bacterium
ATCGACATCGAGTTCTGATCGAATAATTGCCCGGCTGGTTGCATTGAGGATGGCCAATTCGTTGGTCGATGTCTGTTGGTGACGCAGACTGATGCCGACTTGGCTGAGCACCACACTGGCTGCAAAGAGTGCCACCCCAAACAAGACGAAGTACCATATCCCGAGATCCGGTGCGGCATAAATCGCCGATCCGAGGAGGGCCAGAGGCAGCGGGATTATTTCGACAAAAAGCATCGAAATCGTATTGCCGCGCCACCAGTGGCGCACGGCAGGCGTGCCGTCGTGGAGCCACATCCGGGCGGCGCGGTTGATCATGATGAGCGCCGGGTAGATCACAATCTGAAGTGCAATCCCGACCCAACCGCCGACTGCCTGTGCAACCGCAACCCCTAACAACACTGCCAAGACACGTACGCCAGCCCGTGCAAATGGGCGGATCAGCAGGGTGTACAGGTTGAGTGGACGATGATCAAAAAACGGCAGCGCGACACCGATGACACAGCCAACAACCCCTGCAACGACTGCAGCCATCCCGGGGTGCATGGCGAGTGCGACACTCAAAATGATGATGCCGGTGAGCGTGTGGGGGTCAGCTGGTGGTTCGCGGAACCCGACACTGTCGATCAGCAACGCGAGTGCACAGATAATCAGCACATGCCACAGCGGTACCGTCGGGGCGTTGGAGGCAACTGCCAACCAGACAAACCCGGGTACGCCGACACCGATGCTGTACACGATGAGCCAACGCTCACGCTTGCTGTTCACCTACCAGTACCTCTTGAAATACAGATGTGGGGGTTGGGGAGTGGGAACGGGACGTTGGATTAGACGGTTTCGCCGCGGGCTGCCAGTGCGGCGCGGGCTGCTTCGATGCTCGGATAGAGGTCAAAGACTTGCGAAAATCCGGTCATTGTGAACACTTCTTCGACGTGTGGCAGTAGCGCAATCAACATCAAGGTCCCTTGATGGGCGTTGATTTCGCGGCGTATCATGAGCAACGAGCGTAACCCGCTACTGCTCAAAAACGATACCTTGTGCATGTCGAGCAAAATCGTCCGCGCACCTGCAGCCACGGCTGCCGTGACAGGTTCGAGCGCGAGCGCAGTACCGCGTGCGTCGAGCCGACCTTCGATGACGAAGTGCTGGACGCTCACGGCTGTTGCTTCGGCAAAACGCTTGCGCAAAGTGAGTTCGTTGCCGGCATCCGTAAATCGATAGGTCACTTCATCCATCAGTTTGTTCATGAGATAAATGCCCAGCCCACCTGCTTGTCGGTCCTCGAACGGCGAGTGGATGTCTGGTACCGGCACCAGTGCAGGATCGAACGGCTGGCCGTGGTCATGCAGTACGACGGTGAGCACACCACCGTCGATGGACCACATGACATCGAGTGTGCCGCTGCCGGTGTCGCCGTATGCATGTTGCATGATGTTGGTCGCGGCTTCATCGACGGCGAGTTGCACGTGCCATGCCTCACGCTCACTCATTTTGCATTGATGTGTCGCTGTATTGACAAATGCACTGATCGCAACCAGTGATTCTAACGACGCAGGGAATGTCGTGGATGCGTGTGACATGGCACTACCTAATTGCATTAGAACGAACCGACAGCCTCGGTGGCGTCAGCGTATATATCAAACAATGACGTGAACCCGGTGAGGTCAAATACCTCACGGATACGGTTCGGCAAACTAGCCAACCGGACATCGCCACCCTCGAAGTCGGTGATTTTCCAGTCACGGGCTTTTTTGCGGGCTTCGATAAGGACGCGCAACCCAGGGCTCGCGACGTACTCCAACCCACTGAAATCAAGCACAATCCGATACCGACCTTCGGCAAAGAGTTCTTCGATTTTGTTCCGGAGTGCCGGGGCATGCATGGCATCGAGACGACCACTGACGTGCACCAAATCGACACGATTCAGGCGCTTTTGCGTGATTTCCATGGCGCATTCTCCCTTCCTCACAGTGCGAACACAACTGCGTGCTTTCAGTATACCATCCAAGCGGCTCATTGTGTGTCGGAGTGCCAGATATCGTCGGCTCGTGTACACTGTAGCCAATACCGTACGACCGGAGGTCCGCATGTTCCGTCGCCTTGTGCTTGTCTTCTGCGCATGTTTCGCCGTCAGTTGTAGCGTGACCCCTTCCGCGTCTGTAGCGGTCACGCCTGTCTTTGCATTTACCGAAGCCGTGGTGGGTCCGAATCGGTTGCCACTCGGGATCATCCAAAATGGGTCGCCCGTCAATGACCCGACAGCGGTGGTGACGACGACGTTTTATAACCTGGATATCGACAAGTCCAAACCCATCGGCAGTAGCACTGCGACGTACTACGGCAATGGGTTGCCGGCTGCCGTTTATGTGGCGACGTTCGATTTCCCCGTGGCAGGGAACTACGGCGTCAAAATCGACACGGTCATCGCTGGCCAATCTGCCCAATCGAATCTCCAATTGACGGTCAGCGAACGTGCGATCGCCCCCAAAATCGGCGATCTGGCCATTGCAGCCAAAACACTGACCACTACATCCGTTGCTGATCCCAAAGAACTGAGCTCATCCGCAGTGACAGAGCCAAGTTTGTACGCCACATCGCTCGATGATGCACTGGCAGCGCGCAAACCAATCGCGGTGTTGTTCGCAACCCCAGGTTTTTGTCGCACCGCAGTGTGTGGTCCGAGCGTGACGGTGTTTGGCGAGCTTGCGCGTCAATATGGTGCTTCGGTGACGTTTATCCACAGCGAAATCTACCGCTTTCCGTTCGGTGATTCATTCAAACAACAGACCGAAGTCTTTCAGATTGCCATGAACGAAGGCCGGAACTTGACCGATGCCGAGCGCAAAGCAGGCGTTTCGGATGCTTATTACGCATGGGGGTTGCAGTCCGAACCGTGGTTGTTCCTCATCAACAGCAAGGGCGTTATCGTCGGGCGCTACGAAGGTGGACTGACCCAAGAAGAACTCGCACCGGTCCTCGCCACCCTCGACTAGCACGTGCCTGAACCAATTCGGTATCCAAGAGCCCCCGTGCCGGTGACGGCACGGGGGTTGTTGCAACCCGCCAGCACGGCTGCAATTGCCCAGACACGGGGCGTACGGATGCCGAGCGGATGTGTGCGCGTGGGCGCGCCGCGGTGGACCCGCTTTCGCCGTGCGCCTCCGTTGTCCCTGTGCGCGGAGCGATGCGGTGGACCTTTTTTCATACAAAACGCCCTCCCGTTGCAACGGAAGGGCGTCGGAGCGGACACAATCAGTGCTTGATGACCTCGGCGATGTATGCGTCGAAGAGCTTCTGCCATTTGGTCTCGGTCGTGTCCCACAGTTCTTCGGGGTGCGACTGGATGCCGATGGCGAAGTTGGTCCCGGTCGATTCGATGACCTCGACCACACCGTCTGCGGTGGTACCGACCACACGGAGCGACGGCGCGACGTCGCGTACCGACTGGTGGTGCATGCTGTTGGTCTGGATGATGGTCTGTTCGAGGGTTTCGGCCAGCCAGCTGTCTTCGCCGATTTGGATTTCGTGGGCCAAGACTTTGCCGTCTTTGAGATTGGCCGAGAACGAGTGATCGAGGCTACCGGCGATTTCGGCGGGGATGTCTTGGAACAACGTGCCGCCCAGTGCCACATTGAGCATCTGGTGACCGCGGCAGATCCCCAGGATGGGCTTGCCGTCGGCAGCTGCGCGCTTGGTCAGATAGACTTCGGCGCTGTCTTGCTCGAGGTTGTTGCTGCCCAGTTTGGGGTGCGGGGCGTGCCCGTAGGCGTCGGGATGGATGTCGACGCCGCCGGCCAGCAAGAGGCCGTCGATGACACCGTACAAGCCATCGAGGACCTCGCGGTTTTCGGAGGTCGGCAAGAGCAACGGCACGCCGCCGGCATGTTCGATAGCGCGGATGTAGGTCTGCGAGTTGCCGAGCGACAGGCCGCCCCATTCGTCACGCGAGTGGGTGCAAGGGATTCCGATGATGGGACGCTTCGTCATTGATGGGTCCTTCTGTGTACGCAGGGAATTAGCTGCGGAGGGTAATCGGGATGTAGATATCCAATGGTGCTTCGGGCGTGCCGTCGAAATCGACGCCATAGCGCTCGTAGTATGGCCCACTGGTCATGGTATAGCCAGATGCCTTGAGCCAGGTATCAAAGATGTAGCCGAATGTCTCGCCGATGGAACTGAGGGTACAGGGGAAGACGGCATACTCTTGCGCAGGGATGATTTTTTCGACCAGACCTGCGGGGATTTGTGTCGTGGCATCGACTTCGAGTCCGCACCAGTAATCAAACTTCATGGCGACCGGGTCCATGTTTTGTTGGACACCGTAGCTGACATTGGGTCGGATGGTGGGGATGGTATCGAGATACGGTTGGAAGGTATCCCACAGTGCGGGGATTTCCGGCGTCATGGGGGTCGCGCGCAGGTGCATTCCAATGATGCGAAATGCGGGTATAGCAATGAATGACGGTTCCATACGGGTCTTTCTATGCAATGACGCTGCGGGCGTCGCGGCAGCGTTGGACGAAGCGGTCAAACATGGCTTGCCAACGGGGGTCGGCTTCGCCCCGCAAGGTCTCGGGATGACATTGCACGGCCACCATGAAGTTGGGGCCGGTGCCTTCGATGGCCTCGATGACGCCGTCGTGTGTCCAAGCGACCGGCCGGACGCCGGTGCCGACCGTGCCGATGGCTTGATGGTGGAGCGAATTGACGGCGATGGTATCGGTCTGGAGCAGGCTCCGTAGCTGCGAATCGGCCTCGAGGCGCACCGTGTGTGCCATGTGGGTCCAATCTTCACGCGTGGCCGATTCGTTGTGGGCGAGGTCGCCGCCGACTTCGTCGGGCAAGTCTTGGATGAGCGTGCCACCCATGGCGACATTGATGACCTGGAGGCCACGGCAGATGCCCAGAAGCGGTTTGCCGCTGGCTGCGGCTTTGCGGGCAAGATAGAGCTCGGTGTCGTCGCGGAGCACGTCGATGTTGTCGGTTTTGGGGTGTTTGTCGGCACCGTAGAGATGCGGTTGGATGTCGCCGCCGCCTGGGATCAAGATCCCATCGACGTGATCGAAGTAGGCGTCGAGGATATCGCTGTGACCGGCGTCGACCGGCGGCAAGAGCATCGGGATGCCCCCAGCGGCGATGATTGCGTCGATGTACGAACGCCGCACGCCGACCAAAAGCGGTGACCAGGTGCTGGTGCTGGTTTGGCCAGAGGTCATACCAATAATGGGCTTACTCATGCTGTCCTCATAGAGATGATGCGAGTGGTTGTGCGTATTCTACCCCAAACGACGTGTTTTCATGTGAACGACCGCACTCCATGGCGTAGAAATACGAAAATCTGAAGATTTAGTTAAAAATCCCGGAGACGATGAACGTATGTATGGGATACTGTCTATCAGGTACTTGACCACCGATTGTAATACCCGGGAAAATCGCGTTTGGTACTATTGGAAAAGGTGCGTATCATGCCGTTTTGCGAGCGGACATGCCACCATGCCACGGATACCGGTCTTGGGCGTGCCGCTTCCCCTGGTCTCTTTGCACCACGGCAGTGCATCGACGTCCTGAATGCGTTCAGATCCAAGATTCTGCGGAGGAATCGATGAAGAAGATACTCTTGCTGGTCATCGCGATACTCGGTTTGACGGCTGCATCGGCAAATCCCCGTCAATTGCCGCGGTCACGCGCCGCCACCGACGTCACCACCCCGAGCGCGGGTGTGCTCTATATCAGCGAAACGGGGCAATATCTGCATGGTACATTCCGCTTGTTTTATGAACAAAACGGTGGCCATGAGATTTTTGGGAACCCGCTGACCCCCATCATCACGGAAGGTGGATTGCGGGTGCAGTACTTCGAAAAAGCACGCTTTGAAGTGCCGTTGGGGCATGACGAACAAGCATCGGTGATGCTCAGCCGTATCGGTGCATTTGCTATTGATGCAATTGATCCAGCACAACGTGGTCCCGCGTTTGAACCAGCCCCGCCGAGCCTCGGGACGTACTTTGGGGTCACCCAACATGCGGTGAGTGGGAGCTTCGAGAGCTTTTGGCAAACACGTGGTGGTCTGGCACTGTTCGGGTATCCACTGAGCGAAGCATTTTATGTGACGCAAGAAGACATGACCGTCAAAGTGCAATACTTCGAACGTGCCCGGTTTGAGGAGCACCTCGAGGGTAGCGGAACAGTGGTACGGCTCAGCAACTTGGGTAGTGCATACCTCGGTAGGATGCCGCATCTCGTCAATTACACAAACCCCATGCCTGGTATCGAACGCGTGGCGTCGGCTACAACGTCCTACAAGGGCGCAGGGTATGCCAAACGTACCAACATCGCAAAAGGCGCGGCGATGATCGATGGTGTGGTCATCCCCGCGGGCGAAGAATTCTCGTTTTTGGCCAATAGCAACTTCACCGATACGGATTTTGTCGAGGGCTACGGTATTGTTAGTGGGCAACTGGCTAAGGTGTTTGCGGGTGGGATATGCCAAGTGTCGACGACGATTTTCCGTACTGCGGCAAATGGTGGGTTCCCCATTACGCGGCGCATCCCGCATACGTTTGTGGTGTCGACCTACGAGGACATCGTGGGCTTTGATGCAACGGTGATGGAGCCGACGACGGACTTCCGCTTCAAGAACGACAGTGCCGGGCCGCTGATGGTGGTGGTGCGCAACGAGCCCGCCGAGTTCCGCTTGACCATTGAGCTGTGGGGCATCCCTGATGGCCGGCAGGTTCGTTTCGCGGGGCCGTTCATTTCGCAGGTGACACGCCCGGGTGCGCCGGTATGGCAGTATGACGCCTCGTTGAAGGCCGGCACCAAGAGCCAACTGGTCTATGGTCGTGGCGGGATGCACGTCAGCTACCAGCGGACGGTGACGGCAGCCGACGGCACACCGTTGATGACCGACGACTTCCAAACAACCTATGCACGTTGGTACGACTACGTACTCTTTGGGCCTGGGGTTGTCCCCCCGGCAGGTGCCATCGTTCGTTAAGAACTTCGCGTCTCGGCGATGAACAGTACGCTTTTTTGCGTGCTGTTCATCGCTTTTTCATGTGATATTTTTCTCAACATGCTATGCTGTACTTTCAATCCGCAGGATGTGAGGTCTGTATGCAGCCCATAGTGTCGCTGACCGCGGTTCAGAAGTGGTATGACGAAGGTGCGGTGCGGCGGCACGTCCTGCATGGTGTCGATATGCATGTCCATGCCGGTGAACGTGTCGCACTGGTGGGCAAAAGTGGCTCGGGTAAGAGTTCACTGCTGAACATCATTAGTGGGATAGATGGTGCCGATGCGGGCTCGGTCCTGGTAGGTGGGCATGACCTCAATGGCATGGACGAGACTGCCCGGACGCATTTTCGGCGCACGTCGATAGGATTCGTCTTTCAGTTTTTTAACTTGGTGCCCACCCTCTCGGTCCTCGAAAATGTCTTGTTGCCGCTCGAATTGAACGGTATCGTCGGCAAACCTGCGCATACGCGGGCC
>CANHPK010000073.1 GCA_947462525.1 Roseiflexaceae bacterium
CGAGCGACCCACACCGCCGAGTGCGCCGCATATCCCCAGCCCGAGCGACAGTGCGGACGACTTCTCGGTGCCACAGACGCCGCCTGCAGCCGGTGGCGACACCGAGCAGATGCGCCGCCGCAGACGCCGGCCGATGGGGAACTAGTTGGTATTTAAAAACACCGCCCGGACCAATTGGTCCGGGCGGTGTTTTGTGTGGGGTGGTGGTGGGGGTTAGGGTTGGTGGGTACGTAGGAGTTTAATTGCAGCCAGTTCGTGATCGAGTTCGATGAGGCTCTCGAACGGGAGTTCCAATATGAGTTCACAGAGCTGACTCGGTGTTTTGAGCGAGATGTATCGTTGTTTGAGTGACTGGTATGCATGAGAGTTCCGCAATGCCGTCACCTCATACAATTGTCGGATTGTAGTGAGTTCAGCGTCATGGGTCTGAAGCAGTCCGAGGTCTGAACGAATTAACACATCAAAAAGTGATTCGCGGGTGTGTGCTGCGAGATAATCCACGAGTAGCGTGCTTATGACATTTACTTGCTGTTCAGAATGTGTGTTGACTGCAGATGCCGGGGTATTCGATGTCGTGTAGTGCTGCGTGATCGGAGTGACATCACTTTCTTCGTACGTGTCGCTCTTCTTCTTTGCAGGAGCACGTTTGGGTTTGGGGGCAGCGTCAGGTGCACTGTTCTCGGCCTCGTCGGCTTTGGCTGCGGCCTGCTTGGTGGTCTTCTTGGCGATAGGTGCGTCCTCGGCTGGTGCTTCGGAGGTGACCGGAGCGTCGAATTCGAGGTGAGCGCTGGGCTGCGTGATTTCAGGGAGGGTGGCGAAGTCGAGGTCGGGTGCATTCATGTCTTTGCGCAGCTGTTCGAGGAGTGCCATCGCGGCAGCATCTTCGGGACTGAGTGACGGAGTGCGCGTGACCCGTGGCTTGGCTTCGACAGCGACGGCTGCTGCCGGCTGCTGTGGCTGTTCTGGCTCGGCGTCGCGGTAGTACTCTTCTTCTTCGGCATCCAGACGTGCGTTCTCGATTTCGATGGCACGGAGGCGTTCTGTCTCGCGTTCTGCAGCAGCTGCCACCAGGCGGCGTGCTTCAGCACCGGTACCCGCTGGGATAAGCTTGCCGATGACGACGTTTTCTTTGAGGCCACGCAGGAAGTCGATTTTGCCGTTGATGGCAGCCTCGGTGAGTACGCGGGTGGTCTCTTGGAACGACGCAGCGGATAAGAAGCTGTCGGTGGTCAGCGATGCCTTGGTGATACCGAGCAGCAGAGACGAAGCGACCGCGGGCATACCACCCTGAGCCCAGACATCGGCGTTGACGCGGGTGAACTCGGCCTGATCGACGGTTTCGCCGGGCAGGTAGTGCGTATCGCCGGTCTCGTCGATACGTACGCGGCGCAGCATCTGACGGATGATAACTTCGAAGTGTTTGTCGTTGATATCCACACCTTGTGATCGGTAGACCTTTTGGGCTTCCTTTGCGAGGTAGGATTGCAGTGCGTCGCGGCCCTGGATCTGCAGCAGTTCCTGCGGATGAGCAGTGCCTTCGGTCAAGAGCTGACCGGTGTAGACGCGGGTCCCGTCGTTGAGGCCTTTGCGCAGACGAGCGGCAGTGGCGACAATGGTGTCGACCTCCTCGTGGTAGCTGTCAACCACGGTGATGACGCTCCCCGAAACCATGACCACGCCGTCTTGGCGTGCGCGTATTTTATGAACATCAAAGTCATCGTACCTGTTTTGAGCGATGACTTGGTTCTTGGTGACACGTTCGCCATCCTCGACTACGGTGTGAAAATGCTCCGGCATAATCTGCTCGTCAGAGACGCTACCGTCGTCGACGATATGCAGGGTATGGCGGCCCTCTTCTTTGTGTTCGCTGAGCAAACCATCTTGTTCGGCGAGGACGGCGCGGGTTTTGGCCTGCACACGGGCCTCGAAAATTTCGATGATACGGGGCAACCCTTTGGTGATGTCGTCGGCCGATGCCACACCGCCAGTGTGGAAGGCACGCAGGGTCAGCTGAGTGCCCGGTTCACCGATGGATTGGGCGGCGATAACACCGACAGCTTCACCGAGTTCGACCAGCTTGCCCGTCGCTAGGTCACGGCCATAGCACTTGCGGCAGATACCGAATTCGGCTTGGCAGGTGAGCGGCGTACGCACGTTGACGAAAGTGATGTCGTTTTTGACGAACTCACGGGCTAGGTGCTCATGGATTTCTTTCCCAGCGGGGACGATGAGTTTGCCGTCTGTGCGGAATATATCTTCTGCGGCGATGCGACCAACTACACGAGCTTCAAGTGTTTTCATGACTTCGATATCGTCTGCGCGGTGGAGCAAAATACCTTCCGTGCTGCCGCAGTCCTCGATGGTGACGATGGTATCTTGGGCGACGTCGATGAGCCGACGGGTCAGGTAACCGGCGTCTGCGGTACGCAACGCGGTGTCGGCCATACCTTTCCGTCCACCGTGGGTCGACACGAAGTACTCCAACACGGTCAGACCTTCGCGGAAGTTCGACTTAATAGGCAATTCGATGATTTTGCCGGTAGGGTCGGCCATCAAGCCACGCATGCCGGCCATCTGTGTCAGTTGATCGATATTGCCGCGGGCCTTTGATGTAACCATCATCGACACCGGGTTGAAGCGCTTGGTCTCGGGGTCGACCTTGACTTCGTTGAGCTCACGCACCAGTCTTTTCATCTTCTTACCGGCTGCGGTCCAAATGTCGATGACTTCTTTGTAGCGTTCCTCGTCGGTGGTCAACCCACGGCGATAGCGGCGGTCTGCGAAGATGCGCTCGTTCTCGGCCTTTTCGATGGCTTCGGCTTTTTTTGGGGGGACGCCGAAGTCTCCTACACCGATGGTCATACCGCCACGCATTGCGTAGTGGAAGCCCAGTGCCTTGATTTTGTCGGCCTGCTCGGCGGTCCGCTCCGAACCGTAGTAGCGATGCAGCTCCTCAGGTGAGAAAAAGCGCTCGGGGTACATGGCACGGATGGTGTCGAGATTGGCCTCGGTCAGGTGATGGGGGTTGGTGTAGTAGCGGTAGCAATCAGCGATGACATGCTTGAGGCCGTTCTTATCGACTTCGTGGTTGCGATACTGCAGGGGCGGCAACAGTTCGCGGTTGAAGATCAAGCGACCAACGGTCGTCTCGAGCAACATGCGCTTGGTACCGTCGCTGCCGTCGGGCAGTGGGCGGACACTGGCCGGCACCTTCGAACCGTCGGCACGAATGGTCTTGATGCTGTCGCCCTGGAGCGTCACCCCTTCCATGCGGACCCAGACGGGCGCTTGGATGTCGAGCACACCTTTGTCGTATGCCAACAAGGCTTCGTCTGCACTGGTGAAGATTTTGCCTGCACCTTTGCCACCGTCGTTGACAATCGTCAAATAGAAGCAGCCCAGCACGATGTCTTGTGACGGCGTGATGATGGGGTCGCCCGTTGCTGGGGAGAGAATGTTGTATTTCGACAACATGCGCAGGCGGGCTTCTTCTTGGGCTTTGCGTGACAACGGCACGTGCACAGCCATTTGGTCACCGTCGAAGTCGGCGTTGAAGGCCGTACAGACGAGCGGATGCAATTGGATGGCAGACCCTTCGATGAGTTTGACCTCGAAAGCTTGGATCGACAGACGGTGCAACGACGGCGCACGATTCAAGAGCACCAAGTATTCCTTTATGACCTCATCGAGCACGTCCCAAACCTCTCCTTTGACACGTTCGACCAGCTTCTTGGCTGCTTTGATATTGCTGACAATGCCGTTTGCCACCAAGCGTTGCATGACAAACGACTTGAACAGCTCGAGCGCCATCTTCTTGGGCAGTCCGCATTGGTGGAGCTTGAGGTTGGGACCTACCACGATGACCGAACGCCCCGAGTAGTCGACGCGCTTCCCGAGCAAGTTCTGACGGAAGCGACCTTGCTTGCCCTTGAGCATGTCACTCAACGATTTGAGGCGATGCTTGCCCTTGCCGCTGACGGCACGACCACGGCGACCATTGTCGATGAGGGCGTCGACAGCTTCTTGGAGCATGCGTTTTTCGTTGCGCACGATGATGTCGGGAGCATTGAGCTCCATCAAGCGCTTGGTACGGTTGTTGCGGTTGATGATACGGCGATACAGGTCGTTCAGGTCCGACGTCGCAAAGCGACCGCCGTCGAGTTGGACCATCGGGCGCAGGTCGGGTGGGATGACCGGCAAGATGGTCATGATCATCCACTCGGGCCTGTTGCCGCTCTTGCGGAAAGCTTCAACGACGCGTAACTGTCGGTAAATCTTCCGTTGTAAAGGTCTGCTATGTGTGGATAAGATATCGTTTTGGAGTGTATAGGCGAGATCTTCGAGATTAACGGTCCGTACCAAGAGATCGCGGATAGCGCCTGCGCCCATCTCGGCCTTGAAGACGCCGGGGGCTGTTTCGCGCAGATCGCGATAGTCAGTCTCGCTGAGGACCCGCTTTGGCTTTATTGAATCAACCCAGTCGATTTTCTGCTTCATTTCTTTGAGCAGGCCATCGATGGCGCGGTCTTTTTGCTCGCCGATGCGGGTCACCTGCTCACGGGCAAACTGTTCCTGCGATCTGCCGCGGATGGGTTCGTCGTCGGCACGCAGCTTTTCGGCTTCGTCTATGCTCTTTTTGAGGGCTGCGGTCTCACGTTCGTATAACTCGTCCAATTGATCGAGACTGTCTTCGGTGATTTTGCGGCCTTCTTCGATGAGGACTTGGCCATGGAAGAGGAGTTCTTCTTCGACTGTTTCGTCTTCGCGGTTGCTCAGATCTTCCTTCAAAAGCTCGTATTCGAGCTTGAGGGCGCGGAACTGAGCATCGATATCAGCCTGCTTGCGGGCAGGTTCAATCCATACCGTCGGTGTCTCTTCTTTGGAGTTGCGATACTGCAGGTTGGTCGACAACGTCGTAGCAATCTGGCCACGCTTGCTGTCTGCTTCGACTTCGAGCGCTTTGATGCGGTCGTTGTAGCGTGCTTCGATTTCGGCAATCATATCGCCACGGGCTTCTTCGTCGATGTGGGTGACGATATAGGCTGCGAAGTAGAGCACGCGCTCGAGGTTGCGGGGGGTGATGTTAAGTAAAAGGCTAATCCGGTTCGGAGAGCCTTTGACGAACCAGATATGGCTGACTGGTGTGGCCAGCTGAATGTGGGCCATGCGTTCACGGCGGACCTTCGAGCGGGTGACTTCGACGCCACACTTGTCGCAGACGACGCCCTTGAAGCGCACGCGCTTGTATTTGCCGCAATAGCACTCCCAGTCACGGGTCGGGCCGAAGATTTTTTCGCAGAACAGACCATCGCGCTCCGGTCTGAGGATACGGTAGTTGATGGTCTCTGGCTTGGTGACCTCTCCGTACGACCATTTTTTTATTGCTTCTGGCGACGCCAGACTGAGACGAATAGAACTGAAATCGTTGATCTCGAGCATGGTATCCACCTATCTCACGCATTACGTGATATAGCCTACCATACTCTCTGGGCACAAAATCACCCCTACTTCTTGGGCGCACTCGCCGCCGCTGCAGCCACAATCTGTGCCAAGTACGTCTGCCAGGCGGCCCGGTTGGCGTAGGCGATTTTGCGGACCTGCACGAGGTCGCCTGTCTCGGCGGCGTCGACCGACGCGGCCAGGGTCTCTTGGAAGGTGCGGGCCATCTCGGCCACTGCCGAGCGCAGCTCGGTGTTCATCGCACGCTGGCGTTCGAGTTCTTGTTTGTAGTATTCCTGCAAGCGTTCGGCTTGGGCGAGGGCGTCGTCGTGGCTCATGTGGGGCCTTTGCTAGATATTGAATCGACTGGCCGCGGCGCGATACACCAGCGGCAGCAATACATCGGTATACGCCGGATAAAAACTCACTTCGTGGCCGCCGAAGCCCTTCTTGAAGCGGATTAACCCCGCCATCTCGGCAGGCGCCTCGACCGGGGCATCGGCCACATCCGTCCGCTGTGGAATCCCCCAAAAGTCGTACATGGCGCACCCCTGTTCCTTGGCCCATTGGATAGCATGCCACTGAATCAGGTGGTTTGCCGCGCATTGGAACGCCTCGGCATTGGATCCGCCGTACAAATAACAGGCAGTCTGCGCCGAGGCGACAATCATTGCCGCGGCGACCGGCGCGCCGTTGTGCTCGGCTATGAGCACGTGAGACCGCTGTTTTTGACGGAAGCGCTCCCACACCTCGGCATAGTACGCCTTGCTGTGTACCGCAAAACCCGCACGCGTACCGGTCTCGGCCATCAACGCCACAAACACATCGAGCTCTGCGTCGGTCGTGCCCACGCGGATGGTCACTCCCAGCTTCTGCGCTTTTTTGATGTCGGCCCGATGCCCTTTGGTCATCGCCGCCAGCAATGCATCGACGGTCGGCTCGAGGTCGACCTGCACGCTGTGTTGCGGCTGGGTGCTTTCGCTGGTCTGCAGGCCCGCGTTCTCGAGTAAGCGCGTCACGATACGCTCGCGTTTGGATCCGAAGACCATGTTCGGCTCCATCCGTACAAACACCACCCGTTGTTGTCGTGCCTGCGAACGTATTGCCGCGAGGAGCGCCTGATTGAGCAACTGATCGTCTGCCAGCACCGGACCACGGGGGATATACCAGGCAGAAAACCCGTAGCGCTTCTTGATGAGGATTTGCGCACCAGCCAACAATACGCCATCGTCGCAGATCCCGATGCGCAGGCACGCCCACCCGGTTGTCTGCTTGACCGTCGCCCAGCGACTCTGCTGGAGCAGATGCCCCTCGGGGTGCTGGTCGACAAAGGTGTCCCACGGCCCGGCTTCGGGATGGATGACGGTGATGGCGGGGTAGCGCATGACGTCCTCTCGCTAGGGGCGGGTATACCAGCGCTCAGCGGGCGCACCGGCGCCGATGGCACGATGGTAATCGGTCAGCTGCTGGCCGACGGTGGCCGGGTCGCCGAATAACGCAGCCATCTGACTGTCGTACGACTGCACGGCGGCGATTTTGGCAGCCAATGCCGGTCCCATTGCGGTGGTATGCAGCACGGGCTGGATGAGCGCTCGGCGCGTCGCGAGGTATTCTGGCGTCAACGCGTACGGCACTTCTTCGTAGAGGGCCAACGCATCCTTCGGCAGGACATCCTCTGCAGCCGCCAAGACATTCAGGTGATCGACGTGCATCCCCACGCCGGCCGGCACCAGCCAGCGCGGTGCCTGCACGCGGGCCGCGATGTCGCGCAGCACCGGGGTCAACTGGGCACGTAGCTGATCGGCCGGGTGTGGGTCAGCAAACAGTGTTTCGCGGCTGTAGTAGTCGTTGGGCATGCGGTAGATGGCGTCGTCGAAGTCCAGCCAGACCGAGTCGACACCCATGATTGCCATTGCGTTGCGGTCTTCGCCGTGGCGCACGGTGACGGC
>CANHPK010000074.1 GCA_947462525.1 Roseiflexaceae bacterium
GCGCTCCCGCCGCCCACGGCGACGATGCCGTCGATGCGGTGCTGGGCAGCCCAGGCCGCGAGCTCTTGGATGGTGACGGCCGATGGGTCGGGTTCGACTGCGGTCGAGCGTACCACCGTGAGCCCAGCAGCGCTGAGTGCAGCCTGGATGGCGTTGCCGGCTGGTGTATCCGCAAGAAACGGATCGATGAGCAACATGACGACCGACATCCCAAGACCCTTGGCTTCGCTCCCGACCGTCGCGATGACCCCAGGGCCGGTGACAACCCGGGTGGCACTGAATTGTGATTGGACGCTCATAGTGACCTCGTTATAGGGAGAAAAACGCGGTACATTGCCGCGGCGAGTGCGCTTGTCAACAGGATGGGTATGGCTGCCATCAGCCAGCGTAGGGGTTGGTCACGCCAGACGAGGAGGGCCGTCGGTGGTTGCGTGAGCCCACTGACGGTGATGTGGTGCAATCCGTCGGGTAAGCCGCTTGCCAAGACTGCGTCACCGCTGCCGGTCGAGACGTACGCTGCTGGGCCGTCGTCGATCGAGACGCTCAGATCGGCTGCCAGCCCGCGGATGCCCACGCCGGTGCCGGTGAACGCGATGCGGTAGCGGTCGTCACCCAGTGGTTGGATGGCCGGGTGCGACCAGTCATGGCTGCCGGCGCCGGCGTATCTTGGTTGTTGCAATGCCGATTGGATAATGCCGTATCCCGGGTATGGGGCGAAATCCGGTGCCATGATGGAGAAGTACGGTGTCGGATTGGCTGGGTCAGCCGCGGGACCGCCCCAACGGAGCATCCATAGATTCATGACGCCGAGCCAAGGCCATTCGGTGCGTGCACGGGCGAGTTGGTCGACGATGTAGCTGCCTTTCTGGGTCTCGCTCACGGGCGGTCCCCAGATGGTGCGTCGTTCCGGTGGGATGCTATCGGGCGCGCTGTTGTAGCCGAATTCGCTGACCCAGACGGCGGTGGCGTCGTCACCCGCTTGGAGCATCACTTCACGGAGCATCACAATGCGCGAGACGTCGATGCGTGTGTCGATGGGGCGATCGAGCTCGGCCCAGGGGCGCAACGGGTTCCAGCGCAGGCGCACATAGCGGTGTTCATCGGGTGGTTGGCCCAACCCATATGCCTGGGCCGACATGATGTCGAACGCAGGGGCTGCGCCGGCGCGGTAGCACGCGGCCAAATAGTCGAGCTCGCTCATTGGGGCGATGCGCGGCTCTTTGCCATCGGTGGGTGAGAGACTGGGGAAGAGGATGACGACCTTTGGGTTGGCCGTGCGGGCAGCAGTACTGGCGCGCGTCAAGAGGTCGGTGAAGGCGATGGGGTCGGGGAGCTCCCAGTTCCACTCGTATGCCAGATTCGGTTCGTTCCAGAGCTGGATGTACTGGACGTCCGGGTACCGACCTGCGACGGCGGCGACGAAGCGGGCATAGTCATCATAGTCGTCAGGCGGCCCCGTCGAGTCGCCGTTTTCTGCTAACCCTGCCTGAAACTTGGCGGTTGCTGCAGCGCGTGTACGCGCCCAGGCGGGTGGGCGGTCGATGCGGACGATGAGTTCGATGTGGTGTTTGGCTGCCATGGCCACGATGAAGTCGTACTTGGTCCACGAGCTGTGTGCATCGCTCGAGTTGCGCCGGTCCGTAAAGTCACCGCGGGCGTGGATTTCGACGTCCTCCCAGGGCATCTGGATGCGCGCATAGCGTGCGCCCAGCTGTGCCGCTGCCACAAACGAGCGTTCGACCACGGTGGGGTCGGGCTCGTATTGGATGTTGTACAAGTTGACACCGAGGTGCGCTGCAGCAGCGGCCGGTGACGGCGGATTGGTGGGAGCGGTAGCAATCCCACGGTGCCATGCGTTGTCGAGGATGGTCGACGTGCAGAGCAACACGACACAACTGATCCACGGCAGATGGAAGCGTACGAAGCGGTTCATGGCGCACCTTGCCATTCTTTGACGACGCGGGCCAGCGCACCTTCGACCGGGTACATCGCGTAGCGATTTTCGCCCGTGCCATAGACGACATCGCGGAAAACATGGAAGCCGAAATTGGCACCGGGTGTCGCACGCATTTGCCATGCCAATGCAATAATCACATCACGTGGCATCGTCGTCGTGGCGTGACCTATCAATGCATCGGTTATCCGCGCAGTGGTGTCGACTGATTCGAGGAAATTGCCGGCCCGGAGCCGGTTCGCAATCCCTGCAATCACGGCTTGTTGGCGATGCATGCGTTCGAAGTCGTTGTCTGGATGACGAATCCGACTGTAGGTCAATGTGGTCATCCCGTCCATGGTAAACGTGCCGGGCTCGAACGATACTTCGCGGAACTGATAATCCATGGTGGGGAAGCGCGGGTCATACAGGCTTTTGGTGACCTGCACGGGAACACCACCGAGCGTATCGATGACATTCATGAAGCCCTGAAAGTCCACCAAGATGGTGTAATCGATGGGCACACCGACGACCTGGCTAATTGTCTGTTGGGCCAGGGCGAACCCGCCGCCCAATGCCGGGTAGACGTCGCCGTAGACATGGGCTGCATTGATACGTGCCCAGCCGTAGCCCGGGATCGACACCAACAGGTCGCGTGGGAGCGATAGCATCGAGATCCGCTGCTGGGCAGGGTCGATGTAGAGCAATAGGATCGAATCCGTACGCGATGGTGTTGATTCGCCTGGCCGACGATCAGAACCCAACAAAAGGATGGTGACCGGTTGTGCAAATGTGGTCAGCACCGGGGCAGGCTGGGTGGGCTGATCTGCGGTCATGGTTGGGATGATGGCGGTGGGGAGTGGTTCGGGAGCGGTGCCGCGTGATGTACTGATGACCCCGAGGTTGTTGTAGATGCGGGCCGCGTTGCTGATGAGTGCGGCACCATCGCCGCCGTAGATGGCGAGCAACGCCACCAAGGCGCCACCGACGACAATCAGCGCCCATGTAAAGACACCAAACGTGCCAGCAGGTGGACGTGCGATGTGCTTGGCCCGCACAGGGGCGGCAGGCTCTGGTTCGGTGGGGTCGGGTGGAGCAGGGGGTGTGACGTCGGCGGGCGCAGTCGGTGCGTCGGAGCGTTTGAGAAGCATGGCCAGCATCTCGCGGGTAGATGCACGGATGCGGGGCGACAGCAATCCCCCCAAGAGGGTCTGATGCGTACCATAGAGTGCATGGGTGCAATCGACACATTCGGAGAGGTGTGCATCAACGAGGAGTTGTTGGGGACTGCCGGGGGTGAGTTTTTGGGAGCGCACCAGTGCGCGGATGCGTTGGCAGTCGTTGGACATAATTGTATCCACACCGAACGGTTTGTTGGTTAGCGCGTATTGTAGCATGTTCTGCTTTGACATGACCAGTTCCATGTGCTACGATATGTAGGCGATGGCGACGTCGCCAAGTGGTAAGGCAGAAGTCTGCAAAACTTCCATTCACCGGTTCAAATCCGGTCGTCGCCTCCATTGACCCCTTCGGAATCGTTGCCGGTTCTGCAGGGGGTTTCTCTTTTGGTGGTGCGAAGGAGGTCTCCATGACCGGCATTGACATCACGACCCTCGACTACGATGCGCTCTGTGACCTGCGCGATGCGGTTGCACAGCGGATTTTGGAGCTCAAGCACTCCCCGCAACTTCGCCTCGAGGACTCGCTCCGACTGTTCGAAGAGACCAAACTCGCCCTGAGCGAGCGTGGCGTGACCTGGCACTCGCTCGAACGCTGGCAGTGGATGGACGGCGAGGTGCGCTTCTGGGTCAATCCCACCGATCAGGGACGCTATGCGACGGGCTGGTTCCCGCTCAATGACATCATCTTGTGGCTGACCAACCAGGGGCCAATCGTACGCGGGCACACGCCAACACACGGCGGTGATATCCCCATTCAGTGGATCGCCGTCGATGGTGACCGAGATTGATATGGACCGCGAGCGAGAACACCAGCGTGTGACCAGACCTACACGGCATGCCGTGGCGGTGGTTTGGTGTGGGAGGGTACCGTGCCGTTGACCGCAATCCAATCACTCGAAGCCCAACATATCGGTGTGGCCATCGTGTCGTACAACACTGCCGACCTGCTCCGCGCGTGTTTGCAATCGTTGGCAGACTGCACGGTCGATGTCGGCGTCGTGGTGGTCGACAACGGCTCGACAGACGAAAGCGTAGCCATGATGGCGCGCGAGTTCCCGCTGGTGACGGTCCTTGTACCGGGCGAGAACCTGGGATTCGCCCGCGGGACCAATCTGGCGATGCGCCGCCTGCTGGCCGATGCGCCTGCGTTGCAGTACGTCTTGATGCTCAATCCCGACACCGTCGTGCATGCCGGCGCGATCGAGGAGCTCCTCGCATTTGTCGTTGCACACCCGCGTGTCGGTGTCGTGTCGCCGCGGCTGGTCAATCCGGATGGGTCGTTGCAACGCGGGGTTTTTCGCTTCCCCACGCCGCTGATGACGCTGTTTGACCTGTTCCCGCCGGGCGAGGTATTGCCCGGGCGGTTCTACGATTCGTGGTGGCATGGGCGCTATCCCCAAGAGGCCGCTGGTGCGGCACCGTTTGCGGTGGACCACCCATTGGGTGCGGCGATGCTGACCCGGGTCTCGCTGTTGCAGACGGTGGGCATGCTGGACGAAGACTACTTCATGTACGTCGAAGAAGTCGATTGGTGCATGCGCGTGCGTCGCGCAGGATGGGCCATCTGGCAACAACCGGCGGCAGTAATAACGCACGTGGGCGGTGCATCATCGCGCCAGTTCCGCGCTGCCATGACCCTGGCACTCTGGCGCAGTCGGATGCGCTACTGGCAGCGCTGGGCGACGGCCCGCGAGCTCAGGTGGCACCGGTTTTTCTTGCGCATGGGGTTGTGGCGCATGCGAATCGTTGCCACGACCGCGTGCCGCCGCGGGGTGTTGAGCGCCGCCCACGAGGCCGAATTGCAAGCCGTCTATCGCACATTGAGTATGCTATGACCGTGCCGCTGAGTGTGGCGATTATCGCCAAAAACGAAGCACGTCATCTGGCCGCCGCCTTGCAGAGTGTGACCGGTTGGGTGGCCGAGGTGCTGGTGTTGGTCGATGCAGCGACGAGCGACGACACGGCGTCCATTGCGGTCGCACACGGCGCACGGGTCGAAGTGGCGGCGTGGCGCGGGTTCCCCGCACAACGGAATCTCGCGTTGGAACGCTGCCAACAGCCGTGGGTCTTTTTTTTGGACGCCGACGAGCGGGTCGAGCCTGCGTTGCAGCAGGAGTTGATAACGCTGATCAATACCGCGCCGGAGGAACTGTCCGGCGCCTGGGTCCCGCGCCACAATGTGTTTTTTGGGCGGGCACTGGTGGGCGGTGGCTGGTACCCCGATCGGCAGTTGCGCCTATTGCGGCGCGGCGCGGCGCGGTATGACCTGGCGCGGGCCGTGCACGAAGTAGCCACCGTGCGGGGTGATTGTGTGGTGCTGGATGGGCACATTCGCCATCTGAATATCGAGACATTCGCCGAGTTGTGGCGCAAGCAGGCTGATTATGCACGGCGCGAGGCGCAGACGTTCGCTGCCCAGGGACGGCGTACGCGCCTGCGCAATTATGTCGGTGCGCCGTTGCGCGAGTTCCGCCTGCGCTATCTGACCAACGGCGGTTGGCGCGATGGCTGGGTCGGGTTGGTTTTGGCGTTGGTGATGGCCTGGTATGCCGCACAGACATTTGTCTATTTGGCGCGTCTGGATGGAGGGTCCCGATGACAACACAACCGGTGCGCGATGCGGCGCTCGCTGTCGATGTGGTCATTGTGTCGTGGAACACGCGTGACCTGTTGCGTGATTGTCTGCGCCAGTTGCTAGCCGAAGACGTGGTGCGCCGGGTGGTGGTGGTCGACAACGGGTCACACGATGGCAGTGCGACGATGGTCGCTGCCGAGTTCCCCGAGGTGGTCTGTATCGCCGAACGCACCAACCATGGTTTTGCCGGCGGCAACAACATCGGGTTGCGGGTGGTGTTGGCAGATCAGACGGCGCCGTATATCTGTAGCCTCAACCCCGACACACGGGTCCAGCGCGGGGCAATCCAACGCATGGTCACGTATTTGGCGGGACACCCCGAGGTGGTCGGCGTTGGTCCTTTGTTGCGTTACGGCGATGGCAGCTGGCAGTCGTCGCGGCGTCGGTTCCCCACCTTGGGGACATACCTGGCCGAAAGCACACCGCTGGCACAGTGGTGGCCGCGCAATCGCTGGATCGCACACTATCACATGGCCGACGCGCCGCAGGATGCCATCACCGCCGCGGATTGGTTGGTCGGTGCGGCGCTGGTGGTGCGCAGTGCGCGGGTGCGTGCGGTCGGATTGTTCGACGCCGGGTTCGCCCTTTACTCCGAAGAACTCGAATGGCAGCGCCGTCTGACCGACGGGCAAGCGGGCCGTATGGTCTATCTGCCCGGCGCGGTCATCGAGCATTACGAGGGGCAGAGCAGCAGCCAAATCCCCACCCAGCGCCTGGTCTGGTTTGTCGGGAGCAGGCTCCGTGACGCGCAGTTGGCGTTGGGGAGCTGGATGCGTATGCTCATCCAGGTTGCCTATCTGGCGATGTACGGCGTGGAGTGGCTCAGCGAGGCGTTCAAGTGGCTCATCGGGCATCGCCGTGCGCTCCGTGCCGACCGGCTGAGGACCTACACCGCGGTTGTGAAAGCTGTCATACAGTGGCGCATGGCGCCGGTGCAGATATGGTAGGATGGTTGCGTCCCAGCCCGGTGTGATGTGTGTGATACGTGGGTCTCGTTCGAGCCCCCCGCAATAGACGAAGGAGATTATTGTGCGACTCGTGACCATGCAGACCAAAAGCGGCAGTGTACACATTGGTGCCCTGCGCAACAACGACACCGAGATTGTCTTGCTCGACAGCGTTGCTTCGTCGATGCTCGAACTCATCGACGGCGGCGCCGATGCACTGGCCCGTGCCAAATCAGCGTTCGCGGCAGCCGCAACGGTCCTCAAACGCGCCGACGTGACGTTGCTGGCCCCCATCCCACGGCCCAAGCAGAACGTGATGTGCCTCGGGATGAACTACGTGGCGCACGCCATCGAGTCTGATCTGGCGCGCGGGCGCGAACCAAAGCTGCCCGAGTTCCCCGTCTTCTTCTCCAAAGCACTCAACTCGGTCTGTGGTGACGGCGCCGAGGTACCACTCGACCCCAACGTAACCAGCCAGCTGGATTACGAGGTCGAACTGGCCTATATCTTCGGCAAGACCGCCAAGAACGTCAAAAAAGAAGACGCCCTCAGTTATGTCTTCGGCTACACCATTCTCAACGATATTTCGGCCCGTGACCTGCAGAACCGCCACCAGCAGTTCTTCAAGGGCAAGAGCCTCGACAACAGCGGACCCATCGGGCCC
>CANHPK010000075.1 GCA_947462525.1 Roseiflexaceae bacterium
TACTAACTACTAACTACTAACTACTAACTACTAACTACTAACTACTAACTACTAACTACTAACTACTAACTACTAACTACTAACTACTAACTACTAACTACTAACTGATAACTGATAACTGATAACTGATTATTCTGCCCATTGTCATCGTTTTATCAGCGACATGCGCGACAGAACGCACTACAATGAATTGTTACCGCTACGAGTGAGTACATTCATGCATCGTCTACCCCGTGTGTTCGGTCTGTTAATGGTCGTGTTGAGTTTGGGCGTAGGGCAAATCGCCTCTGCCGAAGAACTGAGTGCGACGACGTCATACATCACTGCACCCAGTCCTGCACAGCCCCTCGTGCCATTGTCGGTCTGTGTTGCAATCCCCAACGGACCAAGTGGTGCTGCCAGCCTCATCGTGAACGATGCGCGCATGCGCACCATCTCGAGTACCCCCATCGAGCTTGTCAACGGGGCTGCGTGTGCCACCGTCACCCCACGTGGTGCTGCAGGCGCATCTGCTGGGATGGTCTGGATGCCCAATGGTACGCCCGAAGGGGCCATTATCGCGACCAACCCGGCGCTCTACACGCTCAGCCCTACCACCGAGGTGCGTACAGGTGTCGAGCGCTACGATCAGTTCATCCCGGCTGCTACGACAATTATGCGTGGTGCAATCCTCGATTTACCTGCAGCGGACGGGTCGGTCATTCACGGCTATCGATCGCCGGATAGTCCGCTCATCTGGTTGCGCGATCATGTCTATCAGATGCGCGGTGCGCGCTACTTCGATGCAGACATGACCAGCACACTCAATGCGTTTGCGGCGTTGCAATCTGCGGATGGGAGCTTCCCCGATTATCTTGCACGTGCGCCGTATGCAGATGTCCCGTTTCGCACGCCGGTCGAAACAGACGTCGAGTTTTTGTTTATCCAGGGTGTCTATCAGGCATGGCAAGTCGGCGCTGGTGACGAGTTTGCCCGGGGGCATTTGGCTGGGTTACGGCGGGCAGCGACATACAGCCTCCAGAGTCCACTGCGCTGGGATCCCGCCAAAGGGTTGCTGCGTCGGCCATTCACCATCGACACGTGGGACTTCGAAGTCGCTCCAGCGGCTGCACCGCGCCACGAAATCGACGAAACGACGCGCTGGGGTATCTTCCATGGCGACAACACCGGGATGGCACAATCGTTGCGCATGCTTGCAACACTCGAAGAGCGCGTCGGCGATCCGAGTCTCGCTGCCGTATGGCGTTCGATCGCCGATGGCATTATGCAGCGCCTCAATGCAGTGAGTTGGAACGGGCAGTTCTATCGACACTTTGTCTTTGACCAGCCACATAGCATCGCTGGGCTTGATATGGAGCAACAGCTCAGCCTGTCGAACGCATACGCCCTCAATCGGGGTGTGTTGGACGATGCCCAGAGCGATGCAATCCTCGATACGTATATCAGCCGTCGTCGTGACGGGGTCTTTGCTGAATGGTATTCGATCGATCCGCCGTTCCCCGTGGGTGCGGTGGGGCTCGGTGGCCGTGCCGGTGAAAACCCCGGCAGCTATGTCAACGGCGGCATCATGCCGATGGTCGGGGGCGAGTTGGCCCGTGGCGCGTTCCGCATGGGGCGCTCGACCTATGGCTTTGCAACACTAGATTATTATTGGTTGGGGATGCTGAGCCGCGGACGGAGCTTCTTGTGGTATGCGACAGATGGGGCCGAAGGGGTCGGCACGCCGGACACCCTGAGTACCGACGGTTGGGGCGCTGCGACAATGCTCAATGCCTTCGTTGAAGGCGCAGTGGGCGTGGTTGATCAGAGCGACAATTTCCGCACCGCCTTGGTCGCGCCGCAGTGGTTCTATGCCGGCTTGACCGACGCCGCAGCGACGGTACGCTATGCGACCGGATCAGGCTATGTGGCATATCGCTGGCACCACGATGCATGTTGGGCGTCGGTCGATGTGACGGGTGCAGATGCGTATCAGGTCGCGATTCCCATACCCATGCAAACCACGGGCTGTAGCGGTGTGGTGAGTTCGCCCAATGGCGCGGTACGGATTGTCGAGCGCCGCGAGGGCCGGGTGGCAGTCATCGATGTGACCACTCCCGAGGCGACGGTCGTCATTAGTTGGTAGTACCCACGCGCGCAATGCGCGTGCGTATGCCAGCGTCGATGGCATGCAAAAGTTGTGTTGCGACCATGCTTTGGAGGTTGTCTACTGCGCTCTCGCCTGCCTGCTGTGCATAGCGCAGGGCGGGGGCGCTGTCGCCGTTGCGGCGCAGGACATCGCCTATGATGACCGCATGTTCAAACGCCGTTGCACCGACTGCTTGACCATGCTGCAGTGCGAGTTCAAACGACTGGACCGTTTGGTTGCGACAAAACCCCGCCATCGGGTGGAGCATATCCTCGCACTTCCAGGCAGCCCGCAACGCATGCCAGCCGGCATCGGCATAGCGTTCCGTCATCCGGCACACGTGGGCTGCGGCGAGGTATTCACGTGCCAAAAACGGGTACCCAGTGTCGTTGAGTTGGGCCAAGTATGCAGTGGTTTTGACAATGGTACGCACATCGGAGTGGGCTAATCTGACATCTTCGGCACAGAATCGACACGTGCCGCATTGTTGTACCCAGTACGGGAGCGCGATGATGCTGAGTTCATATGGTCGCCCGTCGAGATCGCGACTGTCGATGTGTGCCCGTGGATTAACGCACGTGTAGGTGGTGGTGTTGGTGCATACCGCGCACTGTCGGGCGTCACGGAGTAATGTCTGCATGTACCCTCGAATCCCACTGCGCGCTGCGCCCGCGTGGATGTGTTGACGCGTCTGCGATGCGTCGGCTACAATAGACAAATGTGTAAGGATTGGATAACACACATATCGCTGTGTGTCAATCGGAGCGACCATGAAAAAGTTGACGTCTGATCAGATTCGCCAGGCATACCTCACGTTCTTTGCAGAACGCGGACATACAATTGTGCCCAGTTCGTCGCTCATCCCGGGCAACGATCCGACCCTCATGTTTGCCAACTCAGGTATGGTGCAGTTCAAAGATACCTTCCTCGGCCTCGAGCAACGCCCATACACCCGTGCCACCACCGCACAGAAGTGCTTGCGCGTCTCGGGCAAACACAACGACCTCGAAGAAGTCGGCCCATCCCCGCGCCATCATACGTTCTTCGAAATGTTGGGTAACTTTTCGTTCGGCGATTACTTCAAAGCCGAAGCCATCCCGATGGCGTGGGAGCTGCTGACCAAAGTCTTTGAACTGCCGGTCGAGCGCCTCTGGTTCACGGTCTATCAAGGCAACGAGCAGGTCCCCGCCGACGAAGACGCCGCCGCAATGTGGGTCAAAGCGGGCGCTTCGCCCGATCGCGTCTTGCGCTTCGGCGAAAAAGACAACTTCTGGGTCATGGCCGACACCGGTCCGTGTGGCCCGTGTTCGGAGATTACCGTCTACCTCGGCGAAGACCTCTCGAAGATGTCGGCAGAGGGCGTCAACAGCGACGATCCCGATTATGTCGAAATCTGGAATAACGTCTTCATGCAGTTCGAGCGCAGTACCATGCAACCGTTGCCGCGCCCGTCGGTCGACACTGGCATGGGCCTCGAGCGTATCGCCATGGTGCTCCAGGGCGTCAAAAATACCTACGACACCGACTTGTTTGTGTCACTCATCGACACCATCAAAACGCTTGGCCACAAGACCGAAGCCGACTACCGTGCCAACGTCGCACCCTATCGTGCAGTGGCAGACCATAGCCGCTCCGTCGCCTTCTTGATCGCCGATGGCGTGTTGCCTGGCAACACCGGTCGTTCGTATGTGTTGCGGCGCATTTTGCGTCGGGCGGTCTATCAGGGCCGGCTGATCGGTTTTGACAAGCCGTTTTTCACCAATGTGGTGGCCAAACTCATCGATCTCATGGGCACCGCATACCCCGAGCTCAAGAGCCGCGGGGCCTTCATCCTCGAGACCGTCGAGGCCGAAGAACAGCAGTTCTTGCGTACGTTGTCGAGTGGTTTGGTCAAGCTCGATGCGATTGTTGGTCAGTTGAAAGCCAAAGGCGACCTGATTATCCCCGGTGAAGAAGCATTCAAACTCAAGGATACAGACGGCTTCCCCCTCGACTTGACCGAGAAAATCGCTGCCCATCACGGGATGACTGTCGATGTCGCTGCCTATGACACTGCCATGTCTGCCCAACGCGGTCGTTCGCGTGCCAACGCCAACTTCAAGCGCGGTGCCGACACCGAAGTCTGGGCAGAACTCAATCTGAGCCCGACGACATTCGTCGGCTACACGCAGCTCGAAGGCACGGGCACCATAACTGCTATCGTCAGCGTGGATGACGTGAAGCACGACGCAGCGGTGGGCACCGAGGTCCAGATCGTGCTAGACAGTACCCCGTTCTATGCAGAGTCCGGCGGGCAGGTGGGTGACACCGGCACGCTGACCACGGCCACGGGTACGGTGAAGATCACCGACACCCAACGGCCCATCCCCGGCGTCATTGTGCACATCGGTGTCGTCACCAGTGGCACCATTGGCCGTGGGTCGGTTGCCCAGGCGGTCGTCGACGGCGTACGCCGTGGCCACATCCAGCGCAACCACACGGCTACCCATCTGCTCCAACGTGCCTTGCGCGATGTGTTGGGTGAACACGCCGCACAGGCGGGTTCGCTGGTGTCGGCTGAGCGTCTCCGCTTCGACTTTACGCACAACAAGTCGGTCAGCATCGAGCAACAGCGCGACATCGAGCGCCGCGTCAACACCTGGGTGCGCGCCGATCAAAGCGTCACCTGGGCCGAAATGCCGTACCAAGAGGCCCTCGATAACGGCGCCATTGCGTTGTTTGGCGAAAAATACGGTGACCGCGTGCGCCTCGTCCACGCAACATCGGGCAGCAACAGCGGCGAACCAGGCTATGTGAGCCGCGACTCGCGCGAATTGTGTGGTGGCACCCATGTCACCCGCACGGGCGAGATTGGATTGGTCCGCATCGTGTCCGAGGCGAGCGTGGCCGGCGGCGTCCGCCGTATCGAAGCGGTCACCGGCCTCGGCGCCGAGCAGTGGGTCGAAGAGCAGTTCGAAGCGATGCGCGGCATCGCCAATCGACTCGGCGTGACGCCGGCGCAGATCAACGAGCGCATCGAGTCGGTGCTGACAGATCTCAAGGCCAGTCAGCGTGCACTCGAGGCACTCACGGCAGCAGCCACCGGCAGTCAAGCCGATACGCTGCTTGCTAATGCACCCGTCAGCTCAGGAATTACCTATGTGCTGACACGGGTCGACGGCAACGACGGCGCCCAATTGCGTGAACTCGCCGAGCAACTCATCAGCAAACAATCCGCCGCTGTGGTCGTGTTGACCAGTGTGCTCGCCGACAAAGCAGCGTTGCTGGTCATGGTTGGCAAAGGTGCTGCGGGCAAACACGCCGGCAATCTGGTCAAGGAACTCGCCCCGGTCATGGGCGGCAATGGTGGTGGTCGACCCGATGTTGCCCAGGCTGGCAGCAAAGATATCGCCAACGTCGACGCCGTACTCGTCAAAGCACAGCAGTTGTTGGGCCTCGCCTAATCAACGATACACCGACGCTCGAGGTGCGCCTCGAGCGTCGTTTTTTGTGGAGGGAACGAGGATGACGACACCACACGGTCGCTTATTGGCCCTTGATGTCGGCGAAAAGCGCATCGGTGTGGCGCTCAGCGACGAATCGCAAACAGTAGCATCGGCGTATACGACGCTTCATGCGACGCCGTTTATCGTGTTTGTCCAGAAGCTCTCCAAGATACTTGCCATGGAGTTTGTGGTCGAAATCGTCGTTGGCCTGCCGTTGTCGCTCAATGGCAACGAGGGCCCACAAGCAGCGCGCATCCGTGCGTTCATCGCCGCATTGACCCCATTGGTCACCCAACCGATTACAACCTGCGATGAACGATATACATCTGCCGAAGCAGAGCGCATCATGCAAGAGGCTGGTTTGCGACCTGAGCAACGCAAAGCCAAAATCGACGAAGTCGCGGCATCGATTATCCTGCAAGATGTGCTCAATGCGCGGCGCATTCAACAGACATACCGAGTAGAACAATAAATCCTCGGCGTTCGGAATGCCCCCGGCGTACGGTGTTGCCGGGAGCATGCCCCCGGCGTACACGCCATGGTGGCGACGGGATCATGCCCCCGGCGTGCGGTGTCATCTGCGCCGACGTTCTTCGCGCTCGTGCCAGCGTCGCGGATTGTTGAGGATATATTGGGTTCTTATGTTGTATTCGAACTGATTGCGGATGATGCGGTCCATGAATCCCGGATACCAAAAGCTCATCTTTTCGCGCTTGACACTCTCGTCTATGCCCCGTGTGACTGCAGCTTTGAATGATCCCACCGCCTGGCTCAAGAGAAATTCTGATGCTCTGCTTTCAACGGTCTCGGCGTCTTTGGCAGACGTACGGGCACGCGGAGCATCGGCCGTTATCTCGATGATTCCATGCACGTGATTCGGCATCACAACATACGTATGTAGGACAAGACCCGGATAACTGTAGGGGATTTGTTCCCAACAGTCGACGGCGATGATGCCACGTTCGTTGTGTATCATCATCGCATCGACAACGCTCCCAAACACTCTTCTGAAATCCCTGACCGTTGTCGTGACGAAGTAATACCCCGGACTCGAATAATCGAATTCTGCAAGACGAAGCGATTTTTTGACATGCATGGTGCAACCTCCTGGCAACACCATAGCGCAGTGGCATTACCACCGCATTACCAGACAGAAGGACAAAAAACCGGTGTTGCCCTACGGCAACACCGGTCACACTCCACAATTACGACGCCTATGGCGGATTTAACAGTGTGTCGATGACGTTTTTGAATACCGCATAGGGTTGTGCACCGGCATACAGACGGTCTTGGATGATAAATGTCGGTGTGCTCCGAATGCCGATTTTCTCGGCGAGGGCCACGTCCGCCTTGATCTGGGCGAGATGGCGATTGGTGGTCAAGCAACTATCGAAATCTGCCCGGTTAATACCGATGTCGCTGGCATAATTGCCGAACATGGTCAAGTCGTCGAGCGATCCATCACGCCATTCTTGGTCACGGGCACCATCGAACAGTTGTTGGCGCATCTCGCCGAATGCACCTTGTTCGGCCGCACAATTTGCTGCCTGGGCTGCCATCAGTGCCCCGGGATGGATGGACATGAGTGGGTAGTCATACAGCTCGAGGTAGACCTTGCCGGTATCGACGTAGTCTTTCATCAGTTGGGGGTACGTCTCACGGACGTACTGTTCACAGTATGGTCACTGATAGTCGCTGAATTCACGCATCACAA
>CANHPK010000076.1 GCA_947462525.1 Roseiflexaceae bacterium
GCCGATTTGTGGTTGCACCTGGTCCAATCCAATGTCAACGGCTGGGAGTATGCCTTGGCGCGGGGCTTTTGGAAGGAACTGCTGACCATCCATTGGCCGTTGCTGATCATTGCCGCGGGGGGATGCGTTGTGCTGCTCCGCAGCTGGCGCACGGCGTTGCATGACGATGCGATTGGTCTGACGATGGCACTGGCCTACAGCGTCGGTGGCGTGCTGGTAGGAGTCGGCATCGGCAAAGTCGGGGCGTATGCAAACTACTTCCTCGAACTCTACGCTGGCCTCGTCTGGCTGGCAGCAGTGCTGGCAGGTCGATGGGCTGGGCAGACAGATCGCACACGCTGGCTGTCGGTGGCAGTGGTGGCGGCGTGTAGCCTCGCGCTAGTGCGTTTTTATCCGTTGTGGAGCGAGACCTACCCCAAGCCCTACGGCATGATCGAGCAACAACGGCCGGCGCGCATCGTGGTGGGAGGCTATGGAGTGCTCCAGGACTACCAGCGTGAGGGGCAGATTTTGGCGGCCAATGCCGTCACCAACGCGGATGTGACGACGCTCATCCAACAGGCGGGGACGAGTGTGTTCACCGATGTCCCGGCGATTGCCGCGCAGGCCGATGTCACTGCGCCGATGCAGGTCTTTGAGCATCGCCAGCTCCTCGATGCAGGATTGTGGGACCAAAAACCCCTGTTGCGCCAGCTGGCCAGCGGCCAGATCCCCATCGTCGTGCTGGACTACCTGGGCAACTGGATGACGCCCGAGAGCATCGCACTGATCCGCACACGCTACGCACAAAGCGGCTCGCGCGGGAGCTATGACGTCTACCATCCGATTGCAACCGGCGCGCCGACGCATATCGCGGTGCCATACGGGCAAGCAACTATCGATCGTGTTGCCCTTGCTGCTCCGCTGCTGACCAATGCCTACGAACCCGGCAGCGTCGTCCCTGTGACCATCCGACTGAGCGGGACCGGTGATGCAGGGCCGCACCGTGTCAGCCTGTTGCTCCGTGATGGCAATGGGGCGGTGGTGGCTCGGAGCGAGCAACCGTTGTTCGCCGGGGCGCTGACGCTGGCAGATCTGGCAGCCGGCCCGCTCGAGCACCTGCAGCCGCTCCAGATTCCGCGCCGCAGTGCCGACGGGGTCTATCAGCTCGCCGTCGCCATCGACGACGCTCCTGCGACGGATGTCGTCACCATCCCCGTGGCACGCGGCAGCGGCGTGATGCGTGGTGAGCCAGCCTACCTCATCCCCACGGCGTTTGCCGACTACATGGCGGCACATGGTGGGGAAGAAGCGTACGGAGTTCCCCACATGCCGGCCCTGCCGTTCGCCGCGATGACCCTGCAGTGCTATACGACGCGCTGTCTGATGCTCCCCACCGGCGCCACTGCGGTCCAACCCGCACCGTTAGGGGAGTGGTTGCGCGGCGCGACAGCCCTCTTGCCGCGGGCAGACGATGATGATCGCTACCACTTCGAGCGCGTCGTATCGCAATCCGGCGCCTATACCGACGCCGCATACACAGATGCAGACGAGCCACGCACAGACGGCGCAACCACCGTGTGGTTACGCCGTGATGTGTTGTTGCAGTATGTGGACGATACCGTCAGTGTGAGCAACGGCGGCGAGCGCTTCTTGCGCCTACCGGGCATTCCCTATCGCTGGGGCACAGCACCGTGATCATCGATTGAGTGCGGAACGGAAGATGCCGACTGCCTGATGGATTTGTGCGTCGGTGACCACCAAGGGTGGGATAAAGCGGACGACGTTGTCGTAGGTGCCGCAGGTGAGCAGCAACAGGCCGAGCTCACGGCACGCCGCCAAGGTGCGACTGGCCAATGCGGCATCGGGCGCACCGTGTGCGTCGACGAGTTCGACACCCACCATCAACCCCATGCCACGCACATCGCCGATGCGGGGATCGTTTTGTTGGAGCTCACTCAGCTCGCCTTTGAGGACCGCTCCCATGGCAGCGGAGTTTTGGACCAGCTGCTCGCCGATGATGACCTCGAGTGTCGCCACCGCTGCGGCACAGGCCAGTGCATTGCCGCCGTAGGTACCACCGTGGGTGCCGGGGTGCCATTTGTCCATGATCTCTTTGCGGGTCATCACGGCCGACAGCGGTAAGCCCGAGGCGATGCCTTTGGCCGCCACGATGATATCGGCAGTAACGCCGTAGTGTTCCATCGCAAAGAACTTGCCCGTGCGGCCGAAGCCCGACTGGACCTCGTCGGCAATCAGCATGATGCCGTATTTGTCGCAGATGGCACGCAGGCCCTGCAAAAACGACGCCGGTGGCACCACATAGCCGCCTTCGCCGAGCACCGGCTCGATCAGGATAGCCGCCACGTCGTGGGGCGTCGTGTTGGCGTGCAGGATGTGCTCGACCCGTTCGAGCGGATTGCCACAACAGCCCGCCTCGTGGGGCGCTGCGGCAGACATGCCGGCACGGTCTTTGCCGACCGCCTTGGCGATGGCACAGCCGTAACAACTGGCGTATGGCGCGACATGCACGCCCGACGGCAGTGGGGCATAGCCGCTCCGGTATTTGCCCTTGCTGGTGGTCAGCGCCATGGTACCCGCGGTACGACCGTGGAAGCCGCCGTCGAACACGATGACGTCGGTCCGGCCGGTGGCATGGCGCGCCAATTTGAGGGCCGCTTCGACTGCTTCGGCGCCCGAGTTGCTAAAGAAGAACGAATCGATGCCGGCCGGAACAACCTGGCGCAACCCTTCGACCAGACGCAACATCGGTTTGTGATAGATGATGTTGGCTTGGCCATGGAGCAACAGCCCCGCTTGTTCGCGGATGGCTGCGACGACACGTGGGTGACAGTGACCCGTGTTGGTCACACCGATACCGCACGTGAAGTCCATGTACGCTCGACCATCGTCGCCATAGAGCATCACACCCTCGGCACGGTCGGCCACGATGTTGCTGTAGCGTGCCCAGACGGGCGACAGGTGTGCGGTTTGTTCATGCAGACTCATGAGTGCGCCTCCATATCCAATACGACCTTCATCGCGCCACGACTGGCGCCAAACGCGGCCATTGCATCGTCCATCGGGTAGGTTGCATGCATCAGTGGTGCCGTCTCGATGAGGCCACGCGCGAGCAGGCGCAGGGCTGCGTCAAAGGGACCGCAACGCGAGCCGAGGAGTTGGATTTCGTCGACGACGAGCATGGTCAAATCGAGTTGCGTCTCGGCAGCGACGGTGCTCTTCATCACCAAGCGGCCACGCGGACGCACCAGTTTGCGTGAGGTGTGCAATCCCTCGGGATTGCCGGTGACATCGACCACCACATCGTACCACCCACTCGCCTCGGTCGATTTGACCGTCTTGATGCCCTGGCGGTGGAGCAGGTCCCAACGTTCGGGGTGCCGGCCGATAACCGTAATGTCACTCCCGGGCAGGCGCAACACCTGGGCGATGAGCAACCCCAACTTGCCATCGCCCACCAGGGCGACGCGGTCTGTGGGTTTGAGATGGGTCTGTTCGAGGATTTCGAGGGCTGCGGCGAGTGGCTCGGTAAAGACCGCCTGGGCATTGCTGACACCGTCGGGGACGAGGTGCAAGCAGTCAATAGGCAGGCTAAAGACATCTGCCATACAACCAGCGCGGTTGTAGATGCCCAGGGTGGTGCGGTTGGGGCAGTGTGGGTCGTCGCCGCGCAGACAGGTGGGGCAGCACCGGCAGGCGGCGTTTATTTCGCCGACGACCCGCTTGCCCACCCAGGCAGGATCGGCACAAGCCAGCACCGTGCCGACGAATTCGTGGCCGAGGATCCCGTTGAAGCCCTTGTAGCCCCGGGTTATCTCGATATCGGTGTTGCAAATCCCCGCCAACGAGACCTTAATCAGGGCTTCGCCGTCCCGCAATACCGGATCGGCATAGTTTTTCTCCAGATGGAGCGTTCCGTCAAAAACCACTGCGCGCATGGATGTTCCTTGTGTGGTCCTACAGGTGTAGGATGCGTTCGGCGTTCCGGTAATAGATCTTGGCGAGGACATCGTCGGGCAAATACAACCCATAAATGCGCCAGCGGCCTTGCGGCGGGGCATCGTCGGTGTGGTGGTAGGCGAAGTATTCGTCGTCGCTTTCGAGAAAACGGTAGTGCAACTGGTACATCGCGAGGTCGACCGGCAAATCCGTACCGAACAAGATGCGATCGGCGTAGGTGATGAAAAACTTGCGGGCGCTATACGGCTGTCGACCCAACTCGGCGATGCGTGCCGAAAAGTCGATGACCACATTGGGGCATTCGTCGAGCCATTGTGCCACCCAGCCGAGATTCTCGGCATAACAGCCCACATGCGCGATGATGAAGGTGGTCTGCGCATGCCGCTTGGTGACCCGCTTGAAGGCCTCGAGGATCGACAAAACGGGTGGAAACGGCGGTGACGGGAAGTGCCAATCGGGGTGCGCGTGTAGTTCTTCGTAGCGTTCGTTGTACTGGTCAATAGGGTCAAAAAACGCAATCGGATCACCGACATGCACCAACACGGGGACCCCCAACGTGCCTGCCATCGCCCAAATCGGGTCGAGGCGCACGTCGTCGACATGACCTACTACACCTTCGGGGTTGCGGATGTGCAATCCGAACGGTTTCCAGATTTTGAGACCGACGGCGCCTTCGGCGACCTGTTGTTTGAATGATTCGGCTGCCCAGCTGGCAAATTCGCCGCCACGGACCTGCCACTGGTCCCACTCGACCCCCCCAAAGAGCTTGACGCGGTCGGGGATATGCAGGGCGTAGTGCTGACGGTGCGTCTGACGGAGCGCGTCGCCCCACCCGCCGTCGAGATCGACGATCATGCGCACATCGGCACGGTCGAGGACGTCGATGAACTCCGCGATTGGTCGTCGGTTCCAATACCCGCCAAACACTTGACAGAGATGATTGTGGGCATCGATGACGGGGAAGCGCGGCTTGGCAATCGTGCTCGTCTTGGTGACCAACTGTTGCCGCGGCAGATACTGTTCGATTTGCATGGGTACCTCTGTTAGGGGGTCAAATAGCCGAGAAGCTGCGCCTGGATCGCCATTCGATCGTATGTCGCCCGTACCGGCTGATGGATCACCGGCAGCCCGGCGTCTCGCAGGACGTCGTCGACCAGGGCATCCCGCGCGATGCGCATCTGCTGGGTGTGTGATGCATCGTCGAGTTCGATGACCAGCACTGGCATCATGTCAGCGGTGCGGACGACCACATAGTCGAGCGACTTCTGGGCGATCCGTGACCAGCGCGGATCACGCCAATGGTGTGTTTTGGGGAGTCGTTGCACCACGACCAGGCGATTGAGTGCGACTTGCACCATTATCGTATATTCGGCAGGGAGCGCTGCACGCAACACCGCATAATACGTCTGCTCCGCTACGGTCAGCAGACTGGTGACCACGGTGTAGTCGTTGGCAATCCGTCGCTGCGTCAGGCTCGGGCTATTCGTCGAGGCAGCAACGCCCCTGCGTAGCCGCGCACGGCGGAGTGCTCGCAGCACCACCACGGCCACCAGACCTATCGCAAGCAGGCACGATGCATTCGACCAAAACAGCAACACATCTGACATGGTGCAACTCACATGTACAAGGGGGTTGCAGACACTATACCGCCAAAATCAGCCGAATCGTTCTCCGTGCCCAGCACATGCACGACGTCGCCAGTGGATGCACGCACTGCCATTCGCGAGGCACATGCGGCCAGCACCCCTGCCGGGACAGTCTTTGCAACGCATCAGACCGCAGAGCTGGGGCGGGGACTGCATCCATTTGCGGTTTTTGTGCGTATAACCCAGTGAAATAAAAATACACGGTCAGGGTTCAACATGAGCGACGTCCAGCCTCTTGCGCAGACAATTCTTCCTACCAGCAATGGTGTTTTTCATATGGCGGTCTTTGCCGGCGACAATGTCGCGTTGTGGTGTGGCGATGTCAAAGCGCATACGCCGCTCTTGCGCTTGCATTCCGAATGTCTGACCGGTGATGTGTTTGGCTCGCTGAAGTGTGACTGCGGCGAACAACTCGACGCTGCGTTGCAGCGCATCCAAACCAGCGGCTGCGGCGTGTTGCTCTATCTGCGCCAAGAAGGCCGGGGCATCGGGCTGGTCAACAAAATCAAAGCCTATGCCTTGCAAGAAACCGGGCTCGATACGGTCGATGCCAACCGCGCCCTGGGGCTCCCCGATGATATGCGTGACTACACCTTGGCGCTGGGTATGTTGGAATGGCTGGGTGTGACCAAGGTACACCTGCTGACCAATAATCCGACCAAAATCTCTGCCCTCAGCAGCAGCGGTGTACACGTAGTCAGCCGTGAGTCAATCGAGATGTCGGCCAACACGGTCAATCACGACTACCTCCAAACCAAAAAAATCCGCATGGGTCATCTGCTCAAAGACTAGCCTGCGTTGTACGCATACGGCGCAGGGATTGTCGGCAGCTGTGTCGATGCATCCAATGCCACAAGCCACGCGAAAGCGGTGTCTTGCCAGCGCGGCAACGCTGCACGCGCGTGTGCAATGGCGTCGTCGAGGGTTCGTCCATGCGTCGCATCGCTGCAATAGGGTGCCAACGCCTGGGCGAGTGCTGCTTCACCGTCGATGGGGACAAGTGTCCCTGCAGCGGCGACAATCCGTTGTACCGATGGGATAGCGTACCCAACCACGGGAATGCCTGCCCAGATTGCCTCGGCATGTGCCATGCCATACCCTTCGAATCGCGATGGCAAGACAAACACGCGCGCTGCTGCATACCCTGCACGGAGTGCCCGATTGCTCACACTCCCCCGCACGCTGATTGCATACCCCGCCTGCTGGAGCTCCAAGACCTGTTGGCGACAGCCGGCTGCATAGCGGGGATCTGCGTCGACTTCGCCATAAAACGTCAGCGGCACATGGCGCGCCCCTACCATGGCCCACGCCCGGAGCAACGCATCGATGCCTTTGCGGGGGATCCACTGTGCCACACACAGCACGGCAGGATTGGCGACCGCGCGGCGCAATGCGGGTGCACCAAGGCGATCACAGCCGGGTTTGGCCAACACGAGGCGGCTTGCAGAAACCCCGCGGGCGACTACTGCGGCCGCTCCTGCTTCGCTGACGACGATGCAGCGATGGGCAGCATCGAGCAGTATCTGCTCGGGGGTCGTTACGCTGACCCCTGCGAGCGACGGCAACTCATGGACCATGGCGACGATGGTGGTCTGTGCTTGCCACTGCGCCACGTACGGCGCGACCGCGATGCGCGCCAGCATGTCGACCATGATGACATCGTACGCGGTGATATCGGCGGGGAAC
>CANHPK010000077.1 GCA_947462525.1 Roseiflexaceae bacterium
GCTTCCATTGCTCGTGGCCTGTGGCGGCGCTGCTGCCCCAGCCGCAGAGCCAACCGCAGCTCCAGAGGCACCTGCTGCAGAACCAACCGCAGCACCAGCCGAAGAGCCAGCTGCAGAGCCAACTGCAGAGCCAGCCGCTCCCGAGAAGGACACGACCCTCAACATCCTTTACTGGCAGGCACCAACCATCCTGAACCCACACTTGGCATCAGGCACCAAGGACTTCGACGCAGCAGGCGTCATCCTCGAGCCATTGGCACGCTACAACTCGGCTGACGAGTTGGTACCGTACCTGGCCGAAGAAATCCCAACCTTGGCCAACGGCGGCGTTGCTGCAGACAGCATGAGCGTCACCTGGAAGCTGAAGAAGGGCGTGAAGTGGTCCGACGGCAGTGATTTCACCGCTGACGATGTCATCTTCACGTGGCAGTACGCATCGAACGAGAAGACGCCGGCAACGACGGCTTCGAACTACAACGGTATTGCCAACATCGAAGCTGTTGATGCAAACACCGTCAAGATCACCTGGAAGGCTGCAAACCCAGACCCATACGTCGCTTTCGTCAGCTACTCGGGTCAAGTGATCCAGAAGAAGCAGTTCGAAAAGTGTGTTGGTGAAGCAGCAATGACTGACGCAGCATGTCAGGCTGCAAACTTGGCACCAATCGGCACCAACGCCTACATGCTGAAGGAATTCAAGCCGGGCGACGTTGTTGTCTATGTCAAGAACCCAGCCTACCGCAACGCTGACAAGACCTACTTCGAGACGGTCGAAATCAAGGGTGGCGGCGACGCTGCTTCTGCTGCACGTGCAGCATGTGAGACCGGCGAAGTCGACTACAGCTGGAACTTGCAGGTTCCGAAGGACGCCCTCGAGCCAATCCTTGCCGCTGGCAAGTGTGAAGCAATCGCCGGTGGTTCATTCGGCGTCGAGCGTATCGTCGTCAACTTCGCTAACCCAGATGCAGCCTTGGGCGCAAAGCGCTCAGAGCCAGATCAGCCTCACCCATTCTTGACCGACCTCAAGGTTCGTCAGGCAATCAACAAGGCAATCGACCGCAAGGCCATTGCTGAGAAGCTGTACGGCCCAACCGGCGTTGCAAACTGCAACATCTTGGTCGTCCCAGCTGCCGTCGACTCAAAGAACACCACGTGTGAGCGTGACGTCGAAGGCGCAAAGAAGTTGTTGGACGAAGCAGGCTGGAAGGATGAAGGCGGCGCACGCACCAAGGACGGCAAGACCATGTCCTTGTACTTCCAGACTTCGATCAACACCCTTCGCCAAGGCGAACAGGCAATCATCAAGGCCAACCTGGCCGAGATTGGTATCACTGTGAACCTGAAGGCTGTCGATGCAGGCGTCTTCTTCTCGGGCGATCCGGGCAATGACGACACCCTGAACAAGATGTTTGTCGACATCCAGATGTACACTAACGGTCCTTCGGGCACCGATTCACAGTCGTACCTCGAAGGCTGGACCTGTGCCAAGGTGAACTCGGCAGAGGGCAGCTGGAACCAGGGTAACGACGGTCGCTACTGCAACAAGGACTACGACGCGTTGTTCGCAACGTATGCTGCAGAGACCGACGTTGCAAAGCGCACGGAAATGGCAATTCAATTGAACGACTTCCTCATCAATGATGTTGCAGTTATTCCGTTGATCAACCGCCGCACGCCAAACGCCAAGATCATCGGGTTGAACGGTCCTACCTTCAACACCTTTGACTCGGGCTTGTGGAACATCCACGAGTGGTCCAAGTAAGCTTGTCCATCCCGCGGAGGTTGACCATGGTCAACCTCCGCATCCATCCCCTCTCAACCCCTCTCTTCCCAATACTTTCTTACGCGTTACGTGGAGAATCACTCCATGACTCAATACATCATTCGACGTGTGCTGGTAGCAATCCCGACGTTGCTGCTGATTAGTGTGATTATTTTCGGCGTGCTTGCATTAGCACCCGGCGACCCTTTGGCACAATTTGCGCTCAACCCGGCTATTCCCATGGAAACACGTGCCCGCATCCGTGAGTCATTTGGCCTCGATAAGCCGTGGCCGGTGCGGTATGTACGCTGGATCACCTCGATGGTCAAAGGCGATTGGGGTTTTTCGTTTGCGACGAAATCACCCGTCATTGACGTTGTTGTGCAACGCATCCCACAGACGTTACAAGTGGTTGGCGTTGCGTATTTACTTGCGATCTTAATTGCCGTCCCAATAGGAATCATTTCGGCGGTCAAACAATACTCGTTCTTTGACCAGATAACCACCTTCCTATCATTCATCGGTGGTGCACTGCCGTCGTTCTTTACTGGGCTGTCATTCATGTTGATATTTGCCATCAACCTCCAATGGTTCCCGATTGTGTATAGTTCTACGCTCGATTTGACGACGTCCGAAGGAATTTCGCAACAGCTCAAACAGATGGTGTTGCCGGTGATGGTGTTGGTCGTCCAACAGACTGCTGCGTTGACACGGTTCATGCGTTCTTCTATGCTTGATAACTTGCCATTGGACTATGTGCGTACGGCACGTGCCAAGGGGTTGAACGATTGGGCTGTGGTCATCCGGCACGTCGTGGTCAACAGTATCATCCCGGTGATTACGCTTATTGCGTTGGGGATTCCGGCGATTTTCGCCGGTGCCATCATCACCGAAAACTTGTTCCGCGTGAACGGTTTGGGTCAGTTGTTGGTAACATCTATCCAGAATTCTGACACACCGACCGTGATGGCGTTGGCGTTCATCTTTTCGATTTTGGTGGTTGTCTTCAATTTGATAGCTGACCTGTTGTATGGTGTACTCGATCCTCGCGTCAAATACAACTAGGGTACCAGCACAGCGAAAGAAAACAGTATGGCAGCGACACCATCGGTGGCTGAGGCAATCGCAGAGGTTGCACAGAATACCAATAAAAAACAACGCACGTTGTGGGGCGATGCATGGCGTCGATTCAAGAAGCATCGATTGGCGATGTTCGGCTCTATCGTCATCATCTTTTTGACACTGACGGTGTTAATTGGCCCCAGCTTGTGGACCGTTGATCGTGATGCGCTTGACTTCGCCTATACAATGAGCAACCCCATCCCAGAGCACCCACTGGGGACCGACGAACTCGGGCGTGACATGTTGGCCCGTGCGTTGTATGGCGGGCGGATTTCGTTGTCGGTTGGTGTGACCGCGATGCTTATTGCGGTGTCACTCGGGTCGTTGATTGGCGCGGTATCAGGTTACTTGGGTGGCTATGTCGATGAGGTGTTGAGCTTCTTGACCAACCTGTTCTTGTCGTTGCCGCAATTGCCGTTGTTGCTATTGACGGTCTATTTGTTCCGCGACAGTGTGACCAAAGTGCTTGGTCTCGAGTTCGGGATGTTTGTTATTGTGGTGACGATGGTCGGTATTTTGGCGTGGATGTCGACAGCGCGTATTGTGCGCGCGTCGTTCATCTCGCTCAAGCAAAAAGAATTCGTCGAAGCCGCGGTGTGTGTGGGCGTCAAGCAGTCGAGCATCATGTTCAAGCATATTTTGCCCAATGCAATGAGCCCCATTATTGTGGCTGCGACGCTCGAAATCGGCAGTGCTATTCTGAGTGAATCGACGCTGTCGTTCTTGGGCATCGGCTTCCCACCGGACACCCCAACCTGGGGTCGTCTGGTAACTGATGGCAGTCAATATTTGCAGATTGCTCCACATTTGCCGTTGATTCCTGCTGCGTTGATCTTTGTCACCGTGTTGAGCATCAACTTCATGGGTGACGGCCTGCGCGACGCACTCGACCCACGGTCGCGACTCTAGGAGTGTGATGGACACACCGCGTATCACCATGATTGCGCCCTTCGGCATCCGGCCGAAGGGCACCCTTTTGGCCCGTATGCTCCCGCTCGCCAAGGCATTGACGCGGGCCGGCATGCGGGTGCATATTATTGCACCGCCCATCCACAACCCCCAGGATGCCGATACGACCGTCGTCATTGATGGGGTCACGGTGACGCATACGGCGGTTGCCATGTTGCCCAGTGTGTTGGGTGTGGCGCAGCAGGTAGGGTCGTTGGTGCAAGCGGTGCGGCGCAGTCTGCCGGACATCGTCTATCTGTTCAAGCCCAAAGGCCATGCCGGGTTGGCGGCCCGTTGGATCCAGCTGACCAACCCGCACATCCCGTTGGTTGTCGATTGCGACGACCGGGAGGGTACGGGTGGGTGGAACGATGAGCTGCCGTACCCGCGCGCTGCCAAATGGTTGTTCGACTGGCAAGAGCGGACCCTCCCGCCACGTGCCGCTGCGGTGACAGTGGCAAGCCGCACGTTGCAGAGTTTGTGTTGGGCCGATGGCTGTCGCGCAGATGGGGTGTTTTATGTGCCCAATGCGGCCGATGTTCCACCGGTCGCCGAATTGGCGACCCAGCGTCACGGGCAGCGGATGGTGCTGTACACGCGCTTTTGGGAGTTCGATGTAGCCGCATTTGTGCCCGTCCTGGCGTGCATCTGTGCGGCTTTGCCGGAGTGCCGGATCGATGTGATTGGTACCGGCGAGCAGGGCGAAGAGCGTACATTTGCCTCGTTGGTGGCTGCTGAGGGGATTGGTCCGCAGGTCACCATGCATGGGTGGCTGGCGCCCGAGTCGATTGGCCCGGTGTTGGCGCAGGCGTCGGTGGCTCTGGTGCCGGTCCGTGACACGCTCATCAATCGGGCGCGGTGTTCGGCGAAGCTGCTCGAACTGCTCGGTGCAGGGATTGCGGTGGTCGGGCACGATGTGGGCGAAATGCGCCAGTTTGTCGCGCATGGGAGCAATGGTGTGTTGGTTGCCCCTGATGACGCAGACGGGTTTGCCGATGCCGTCATTGGGTTGTGTGGTGATGAAGCCCGACGCACGGCTATGCAAGGCGCAGCGATGGTAAGTGCACGTCGTGAGTGCTGGGATGCCCGGGTGCCGGCCTGCCGCGCAGCTTTCGGATATGCGACCCAACAGACCCGGGACCGCTGAGGCAGACATGCACGGGGCAATCCAGACGACCACAACGCCCCCTCCGTGCGACGCACGGCGGGGGCGCTTTCCGCTGCTACAAACCGATACTGCGCAAGGCGAGGATCCCGGCGATGAGCACGGCACAGACAAAAACGATGACCGGGATAGCGTTGGCACGCAGGTCGTCGGCGGTCACAGAGCTGGGACGAGGTTTTTCGTAGCGGACGCCGCGCCAGTAGGTGACGTTGGCGGGGCGCTGGGGCGACAACAGGGTGCGCCAGAGTTCGACTCCTTGGGCGATGGCAATGCCGCCGAAGAGCAACGCACGGATTGGCACCGGGATGCGCAGGACCGTCGATACGACAAGGGCGATTGCAAAGAGAATGGGGAGCCGCCAGTGGCGCGGTGGCAGTTGGAATTGCATCGGTGGGCCTCGTAGAAGTGTCTATAATATTCATACCATCATACGAGAAAAAACATGAGTGACGCGAATTATTTGATTGCCCGCCCCAAACAACCGCTGATCGTGACCATCTTCAAAGGGGTGACCTGGGTGTTGGTGGTGGTGGGTGTGTATTTGGCGGGGTTGGTGTACCTCGTCAAAGTGCAAAGCGATCTCGATCAAACCCAGCCTGCTGATGCAGCGATTGTGTTGGGTGCAGCGGTGTGGGCTGGTTCGCCATCACCCGTGTTGACGGCGCGGCTTGCCCATGCGTTGGAGCTTTTTCAGAAAAAACAGGTGAACTATATTATTGTGACCGGCGGTACCGGCACAGGCGATAATCTGTCGGAGGCCGAGGCAGGTGCGCAGTATCTCATCGAAAACGGTGTCCCGGCGAGTAACATCGTGCTGGAGCGTGACGGGCGCTCGACATTGCAGAGTCTGCAGGCGGCAGCCCGACTCGCCGCACCGTTGCGGCTGCAACGGGTATTGCTGGTGAGTGACCCGTTCCATATGTTGCGGTCGCTCAAGATGGCTCATGATTTGGGCTTTGAGGCGTTTGCATCACCGACACAGACGTCGCCGATATCGACGCGACCGCGTGAAGAATGGCTGTATATGGTGCGCGAGGCGATTGCGTATACGTCGTACGTGTTTGGTGGGCAGTGAACATGCACCTGCGTGCATGGGTTGATCATTGAGCGGGGCTTATTGCAATAAGCCCCTCCCAAAAAAACGCTGATCCGCAAAAGAATACGTCCCGCAGAAGTTCATTGTCCTATTTCGCCCGCAGCTGCCCGGCATTCACCACGTGTTTGGGTTGGCCGCCGGCGCAGACGCGGGCTATCTCGAGCCCTGCATAGTGCTGCAGGCGCACCAAAGACGCCTCGGAGTACCAGGCGATGTGGCAGGTGATGATGCACGAATCAATGCCACGGAGTGGATGAACCGCGGGCATTGGTTCGTGTTCGAGGACGTCCAGCGCGGCGCCGGCGAGCCGATTGGCCGTCAGGGCGTCGGCCAGTGCGTGTGCATCGACGATTCCTCCTCGGGCGGTGTTGACCAGGTAGGCCGTGTGCTTCATCATCGCGAGTCGCTCGGCGTTGATGAAGTGGCGGGTATCTGCGTTGAGTGGCAGGTGGATGCAGACAATGTCGGATTGGCTCAGGACGTCTTGCCAGCTGGCTTGGGTGGCATGGTGCTGCCCAAAGACCTCTGGAGCGACGTAGGGGTCGTAGGCCAGGACGCGCATGTTGAAGGCCTGCACGCGCTTGTTGACTTCGCGGGCGATATTGCCGAAGCCGAGCAGTCCGACGGTTTTGTCGGCCAAGCCCATGATGGGGTGGAAGAGGTTATCGTTCCAGATCCCACTATTGACCGACGCAACGGTCTGTGGGATTTTGCGCACGATGCCCAACAACATGGCCAGGGTATGGTCGGCGACTTCTTGGACGCCGTAATCGGGCACGTTGACCACCATGACACCATGGTCGGTTGCTGCCGCCACATCGACACTGTCGTAGCCGACGCCGTAGCGGACGACCATCTTGAGTTTGGGGAGTGCGGCAAAGACCTCGCGGGTGAGAGGTGCGTACTGATTGAGCAATGCCTCGGCGTCGGCGCACTGGGCGATGACGTCGGCGGCGGTTTTGCATTGGCGGACTTCGAAGCGGACATCGTAATCGGAGAGGGCGGCACGTTCGTAATCGTGGTGGGTGTAGGTCGCGTCGGTGACATAGACGGTGCGTATCATGACGGTAGTCCCTTCGGTGCGGCAGTGCACTAAGCGGCGGTTGGTTGGAGGCATTCGAGGACGGCGACGATGTGTTCGAGCCAGGCGGCACCC
>CANHPK010000078.1 GCA_947462525.1 Roseiflexaceae bacterium
CGGACACCTATACGCATCGTCCGTGACATGACTATCGAAGGCACATCACCGGTTTTGCGGCTGACCGAGACCTTCACCAACGAAGCCGGTGAGCCCATCGACATCATGTGGGGGCATCACATCGCCTATGGATTGCCGTTCCTCAGCCATGGGGCACGGATTGCGACCTCGGCCAGAGCGATTGAAGCCCATACTGGGGACACCGATGGCCCAAACCGGCTGTCACGCAATGGCGCACACGGTGCATGGCCCATGCTCGCGGGGCCCGACGGTACGCCGTTCGATACCAGCATTGTGCCAGCCTATGCCGACGCACATGGAAGCGATGTGTTTTATCTGAGCAATTTTGCGGATGATACCGCGTGGTATAGCCTCTATAGCGAACATCATCGGCTCGGCGTCGCCGTTGCATGGGATGCGACGGTCTTTTCGCATGTGTGGCAGTGGCACGAGTTCAGTCGTACCGGCGGGTTCCCCTGGTGGGGCCGTGTCCACGCGTTTGCGCTCGAGCCGTGGTGCGGCTATCCGACTGATGGGTTGTCAGCCGTCGCCGCCAAGGGGAATCAGCGCGTTCTGCAAGCGGGCGAGGTGATCGAAACATACCTGACGGTTGCACTCTACCAAGACCAGGCCACCCCGACCGCCGTTACACGCACGGGTGATATCACGTTCTAACGAAGCCGGCTGCGTCGATACATCGACGCAGCCGGTATTTGTGCTCGTGGGAGTGGAGCCTACGCTACAACGGTGTGTTTGAACTGTGGCAGATAGGCTTTGTTTTGGGCAAACATCTCGTTGACCATGGCTTTGATCTCTGCCGGTGCCAACACCGCAGCAGTCAGTGGATCGTTGAGGATCGCGTGGTAGACCTTGCGTGGATCGCCGGTCAGTGCACCAGCGACTGCCATTTCTTCGATCTGGGCTGACAAGTTGGTCAACATGGCGACTTGTGGCGGGATTGCCCCGACATGCACCGGGTGGAGGCCGTCTTTGTCGACAAACACGGGCACCTCGACACAGGCATCCTGCGGCAAATTGGTAATCAGGTTGGTGTTGCGCACATTGCCATTGAAGCGGAACGGTTCGCCGCCTGCGAGTGCGTTGACGATGTAGGCAGCATACTCGTGGCCGCGATTGAGGTCCAGATTGGCACTGCCATCGAACCACGAGCGGGCGTCGTCGCGCCATTCGTGCTCACGGCGCAAGTACTCATCGAGGATATACGCATGGACACCGGGATTCCAACCGGTACCGTGTGTGCAGTACTTTTCGATGAGGTCTGGGCGTTTGCGGAACCAGGCGTTGTACTCAGAGTTGTGCCCGCTCGATTCGGTCACGTAATAATCGAGGTTGAGGAACATCTCGTTACGGACAATTTCTTCGTTGTAGACTTCTGGGCGCTCGGTGATGGCTTTGCGAATCAACGGGATGGCGTCTTGGCCCTTCCAGTTGTACTTGACATACCAGGCCATGTGGTTGATGCCGGCGCAGACGTATTCGATTTCTTCGTAGGGTGCGCCTATCCATTGCGCGAGCATCTCAGATGTCCCTTGGACACTGTGACAGAGCCCGGTGATGGCAATCTTGGACTCGTGCTGCATGGCGCGACAGAGCATCGCCATGGGGTTGGTATAGTTGAGCATCATCGCTGATGGGCAGTATTTTTCCATGTCTTTGACGATGGCAAGCATTTCGGGGATGGTGCGCAATGCGCGGAAGATGCCCGAGGGGCCACGCGTGTCGCCCACATTGATGTCGATACCGTACTTCTTGGGGATTTCGATGTCGTGGCGCCAGACCTGCACGCCGCCGGCCAAAATGGTCACCATGACCACGTCGGCACCCTGGAGGGCTTCCGCCCGGTTGCGGGTAGAACGGACGGTGGCGGGGTATTTGCCCAGTTCGATGATGCGGCGGACCGACTTTTCGGCGAATTCCAGGCGTTCCTGGTCGATGTCCATCAACACCAATTCGGCATTTTTGAGGCGGTCAAAGGTCAAAATGTCACGTACCAGGGTCCGTGTGAACCCGATGCTCCCAGCGCCGATAAACGTAATCCGCGTCATGATTGTCCTTCTCCGTTGGTCGTTGCGTCTATGTAACTCGTCGTGTGCGCCCAGAGGTCAGCGCCGAGCGCTTCGACCGTGGCGAGCGAATCGACCGAGCCGTCAATGGTCAGCGCGTGCATAAATGCATCGCGGTTTTGGGTGAGGGCTGCCTCGACAATCACCTGGACCCAGGCGTACCTGCTCGCCAGCATGCCCGCCGTTGCGTGTCCCAATGGCGGTTGGGCGATCGGTGTGGGGATGCCCTTTGTCATGTGTGCCGGTGCTTCGACGATTGCACCGATGGGGAGATCTGGTACTTGGCCGGTGTTGGGCAGATTAACGGCATAGATTTCGTTGCGTTGTTCGCGGATGGCGCGAACAATCTCGACCACTTGCTCGTGCTCACCCGATTCGCGCAGAAACAAACGGTCAGGCAACGGGGCAAAACTGGTTGCATCGGCTTCCATCGCAACAAACTCTGCATCACCGTCAGCAATTGTGCCCTCAAATGAGAAGGCATCCACCCCGAGACGCATGCCGTAGTATGCCCCAGAACGGAAAAACTGTGGAAAGAATTCGGTCACATGACGGTCAAGGACTGCAGGGAACGCCCCGGTGTGCCGCAAAAGTTCCCATGAGAATCGATTCTGGTCGGCATGAGTAACGGGTACCGACCGCTGAGATGCGGCATATGCGTGGAGGCGCGGCATCAGATCGACCCCGTCACTTGCAATTGCGGTCATCCAGGTCAAATGATTATACCCTGCGTACTGAGCGGTCAGCGATGCTTTGGGGAGTTCTAGCGTATCCGCGAGGTAGTGCAGGACATGCAAGACTCCGTGACACAATCCGATCACGGGGATCCCGACGGCGAGTTGGATAGCCTGACAAATCGGCGCCATCGGATTGGAATAGTTGACGAACACAGCGTCAGGAGCATATGCAGCGACATCGCGGGCAATAGCGACCATGGCGGGGATCATGCGGACCGCGCGGGAACTGCCCCCTGGCCCGACGGTATCACCGACAGGCATATAGATGCCATATTGGCGCGGAATAAAGACATCTTGCTCCCACGCTCGCCGTCCCCCTACCCCGACCGTGCAGATCACCACGGTTGCCCCCGGGAGCGCCTCGCGTCGGTCTGTTGAGGCACGCAACCCAATCGGTGCGCCGGTTTGTGCAATCATTTTGCGGGCAAGGTGATGGGCGACCTGCAGGGCCTGCGGGTTGGGGTCAACGAGACGGACCTCGCAAGGGCGCCCTGCGGCGACGAGATCTGCCAACAATCCGCGGGTGAATGATGCACTCCCTGCGCCTATCAGTACATAGTGTTCCACTCGTGTGCCTCCGTCGCTTACTTGAATCCCGTAGTGGCCGCATTGGCGACGATTTGTCGTTGAAACAAAATGTAGATCAGTACAATCGGCAACAATACAATGACCGAGGCGGCCATCGTGAGTGCTGGCCGTGACCCATGGGCGTTGCTATACCAGGTCAACAACAATGGCAAGGTGCGCTTTTCGTGTGTGGTAATCACAATCAGTGGCCAGAGATAGTCGTTCCACGTCGCCATGAATGTGAAAATCCCCAACGATGCCAATGGTGCGCGGAGTTGCGGCAATATCAAGCGAGCATAGATCTGGAACTCGCTGGCACCGTCCATTCTGCCGGCATCAATCAACTCACGTGGGATACCTTCAATGAACTGGCGCATCAGAAAAATTCCAAACGCATCGATCATCGCCGGCAAAATTAATCCCCACAACGTATCGATGAGCTGCAATTGGACCAAAATCAAGTAAAGTGGAATCATGATCATCTGGAATGGAATCATGATTTGGGCCATCAATACACCAAACATGAGGTTTTTGCCGCTGAATTCATAGCGGGCAAAGATGTACCCCGCCAATGAACTCGTAAACAACGTGATGAGCACACGGCCGACAGCGACCAGCGTAGAATTCGCGAAAAACGTTGCAACGGGGACACGCGGATCAGCGAAAATTGTCAAATAGTTCTGCAACGTTGCGTCTTTGGGAAAAAAAGACGGTGGTACTCTGATGATTTCTGCCGGTGTTTTCAAAGAAGACACCAACACATACACAAACGGTAACAACGTTACCGATAATCCAATCAGCAATACCGCATACCGTGCAATCATGCCCAAAGAAATCCCAAACGGAACAATGCGTGTCGTGCTGGGTGACATCTTAGTACTCCCAGTCTGTTTTGAGAACCCGAAACTGTATCATCGTGAAGGTGAAAATAATAAGAAACAACACAAATGACATGGCCGCCGCCCAGCCCATGTTCTGAAATCGGAACGCGTTTTGATAAATGCTCATCAAAATGGTTGTGGTCTGTTCACGTGGTCCACCAGCGGTCATAACCTGCGCCAAGATAAACATCTGCAACGATGACAAGAGTGTCATGACACAAACAAAGAGCATTGTCGGCCGTAAAAGCGGTAACGTTACCAGCCAGAACATCTGTGATTCGTTCGCGCCGTCGACCATCGCTGCTTCGCGCAGATTTGCGGGAATCCCCTGGAGTGCTGCGATAAAAATGACGAGATTGTAGCCGAAATCTTGCCATAAATGGGCAACGATGAGGGCAATCATGGCAATTGGTATGCCCATAAAAATCGCTTGGGGATCTGTCAACCATGCTTTGGGCGGCGTCATTCCAACAGATCGAATGATGCTGCTCAGGAGCCCGGCCTGCGGCGAATAGATTGCGCCCCAAATGAGTGCGACTGCAACCGCCGACGTCACGGTGGGCAGAAAATAGACGGCCCGGAAAAATCCTTTGGCACGAGCATGGCTACGTTCGATGATAATCGCGAGCGGGAGCGTGATTGCCAGATTCAATGGCAGAACGAGGAACGAAAAAAGGAATGTGTTGCGTAACGACGTTCGAAAAAGATGTGCGGCCTGTGTGTCGCCAAACATGGCGATATAGTTGTCCAGCGCCACAAACGGGTTGTCGCCACCGAGTCCAAACAGTCCGCTGCCGAGCCGGACTGGCGAATAGTCGAAAAATCCGAGCACCACAGCCCAGATCATGGGGATGAGGCTGAACAACATGAGATACAGCATGATCGGCGTCATGATGCTATAGGCAAAGCGCTGTTGTGTGCGTTGGAGTTGTCCGCGTTGACCCATCATCTGCCTCCACACAAGCCAGATGGGGATTGCTCCCCACCTGGCTCGGGTTCGTTATTTGGATTTGCTGTCGACCATCTCGTTGGCTTGCTTTTGGATGGCGGCAGCCGCTTGCTCCGGTGTCACTGCGCCTGTTAGTGCATCGGTCAAGTTCTTTGCGATGATCTCGTAGAAGAGTTGATCGCGGTCAGTGACATTACCCAAGTACGCGCCGTGTTTCAACAGGGCGAACGTTGGTTTGATCCACGGTTGCACTGCCAAGATTTCGTCTGGTTGTTCGACGATTGACTTCATGGCAGGGATGGTGCCCGAAATCTGGTTGAACTTCAGTGCGTTTGCACGTTCAGCCGTCATGTACTTGACCAACTTCCATGACGCTTCGCTGTGCTTGGTGTTCTTGGACACCACCTTGCCCCAGCCTGCGTCGGCGACAAACTTTGGTTCGGTGCCGAACATCGGTGGCAACATGACATAATCGAACTTGAAGTCAGGGAAGTCGACTTTGCCGACGCCTGCTGCCCACGATCCGATATACCCGATGCCGACATTTCCATTGAAGAACGCATTGGGCAGACCGTTGTCGCCAGAGAACAGCGTTGCATCAATGACTTTGTCTTCTTGGGCATAGCGCGTAAGCGTGCGGATGACGTTGAGTGACTCTGGGCTTTCGAAGTTGAAGTGCTTGCCGTCTTCGGCAAAGTATGTCCCGCCTTGTTCGAGAATACCCGACAAGAGGATAAAGCCGAGTGTATCACCACCGACGAAATGGAAGCCTGCGGTGGTCATCGTGTCGCCGTCGAGCACTGTCATCTTTTTGGCATCCGAGATCAGGGTGTTGTAATCGGTGTATGCAGGTGGGAACGGAATACCGGCTTTTTCATACAGCGCAGGGCTGACCAATGCACCGCCGTATTCGAGGTTGAACTCGTTTGGCAGTCCATAGAGGTTGCCGTTGCAGTAGTAGCCGTCCAGCGGTGCCTGGTAAAAGATCTCTTGTGCTTCTTTGTAGCTCATCACATCGGCCGGCATGTCGGCGAGGCGTGCGCCATCGGCGTAGTTGCAGACCCACGAACCAAACATCTCAATGACATCAGCTTCGGTCCCTGCAGGCATTGACGTCTGCAGCGTTTCGATGAATTGATCGTACGGGAACGTTTCATACTTGACGGTAATGTCGGGATTTTCCTTCATGAACCCGTCGATGAGTTCTTGATTGACTTTGTTGAACGCGGAATTCTGGTGCGACCAGAGGCGAATGGTGACTTTTTCACCAGCGGCCGGTGCAGCAGGTGCAGCGCTGCTACAACCACTCAACACCAAGACTGCAATGACCAAGAACCAACGAACAATCAGACGCTTCGACATGACGACCTCCTACTAAGACGCTTCTTTGCGCATCGAGTTCAGTCCCCGAGCGGTGGCTATAGCACGACGACCGCGTTGAGGTTGTGCGGATTATCCGGGTCCAACCCACGCGACGTAGCGCGACTATACGCGATGCTCTGGAGCAGTGGAAGTGCAATTAATCCATTGCATTCTTCGGGGAGTGTTGCATCCCACTGCATGTCAGAGCTCTCGTTTGGTCCAAGAGAAAGGGTGTGCCCGCCCAGTGTGCGCATGTCTTTGAGGACAGCTTCTTCTTGGGCATTGGTGAGCCGTGAACCGACACCCACAACCAGTGTTTTTGGGTTGACCATCGATTGCGGTCCGTGCCGGAACTCCATATGGTGGAACGGTTCGCTGACGGTGAGTGACATTTCTTTCATCTTGAGGCTGGCTTCGCAGGCGAGACCATAGCGGTAGCCGCTCCCCAAAAAGAAAAATTGGTCATATGCAGGATTTGCGCCGATTGCAACGCAGTGTTGTTGA
>CANHPK010000079.1 GCA_947462525.1 Roseiflexaceae bacterium
CGTGCTGCGACGCTCGAAGAAGACCCGGTCCAAGCCGTACCCGAAGGTGTCAAGGCACAACGCCGGATCGAGCTCGAACGCGTCCAAGAAGGCATCGCGACCGAACGCAGTGCACGATTGCTCAACGCCGTTGTCGAGGTTTTGGTCGAAGCCGAGAGCAAAGGCAAATGGCGTGGTCGTTCGAGCGGCAATCAGCTGGTCTTTTTCGCCAGCCCTGACGAGTGGCGTGGCCGCGTGGCACGTGTGCGGGTGACGCATACGAGCCCATGGTCGCTGTCTGGTGACGTCATCGGTGAGGTCAGCCCTGACTAAACAGTGGCTGACACTCTGCATTGACATTGCCATCTGCCTCCTGTGTGCAGTAGGGTCTTCGCTCGGGGTGGTATATGGCGCTCGTTGGATTGGGGCTGTTCCCGCGGGGACTGCGTCACTCACCGAGCTGGGGATCTGGGCGGTGTGTGCGGTACTGATTATCCAGAACGGTCTGGTCGTCGGATTTCTGCGCTGGCGTTCCGCATCGAATTGGCGACTCCTGCTCGGGGCACCGCAAGATATCCGCAGTGTCGTCCTGGCAAGCGTGCTTGCCTTGCCAGTGGTTCTTGCAGGCAATCTTGTGGTCGGTGTAATAGCGGCCCTCGCCGGGAAGACACACAACCAGATCGCCATGCTCCCATTAGAAGCAGGGGATACTGCGGGGCAAGTGGCTTTTCTGCTGGTAGCAGCAGTGATTGTCCCCTGCGCAGAAGAAATCCTCTTCCGTGGCTATGTGTACGGACGTCTCGAGGGCCTTGTCCGGCCAACAATCGCGGTCGTGCTGAGTGCAGCATTGTTCGCAGGTGCACACACATGGTCTGCCAGCACCGGGAGTATCACCCTTGTCCTGCAGACATTTGCCATGGGATTAGTCCTCGGCTGGGTACGCCAGCACAGCAACAGCATCTTTCCGAGCATGATTGCCCATGCAGGTAACAATGCATTCGCACTAACGCTCGTTTTATCGTGTGTGAACCATCCTGAACTTGGATGCGCCCGAACCTAATGCCGGCAGGCAAAGGAGTGATGATGAGTAAAAAAGACGAACTGGTACGACAGCGCCGACGCATGCAAACCGTCGCAGTCAACTATGCAATCCAGGGTGATTGGGGCAATGCGATTATTGCCAACGAAGATATGCTGTCGCTCGACGAAAAAGACGTCGAGACACTGAACCGCCTCGCCAAAGCCTACTACGAAAGTGGCGATGTCGAAGCTGCCAAACGGACATATGCGCTGGTACTCGAATACAACGAACTCAATCCCATTGCCCGTCGCGCCTTGAGTGTGATCGAAAAAACCGAATCACAACCAACCAAAACCCGTACGTATGTCGAAATGCGCAATTTCGTCATCGAAACCGGCAAGTCCATTCTCACCACGATTCACATCGATCAGCCCGAGCCACTGTCGTTGCTCCCCGGCGAAGTGGTCTATATGAGGCTCGCCGGCGTCAAAGAAGATCCCGAAAATCGCGGGGAGAACCCTGCTGCCAAGGCATCAGCCCCATTGACGAAGCAAGGCGCTCGGTCAGCAAAAACGAGCGCAAACGTCAGCGCTGATATCGAGACCAAGGGCGAGCAGGCAGCCGACCCGGTCGAAGATCAGAACGAACCACAAGCCCTCAAGAAACCAGCAAAACCGAAGGCAAGCAAAACCACGTCTGCTGTTGCAGCGGTTGAACCGGTCGTCAAAGCCGTCGTGGTCACGTCGACGCTCACGACACTCGATTCGATCCCATCGGTTCACTACGCAATCGATGCAATCCCCGAAGACGCCAACGCGATCGACGTCTATGACAGCAACGACAAGCTCATTGGTCGCCTCGAGCCACGGGTCGCGCAACGCATTATTCGATTTATGCGTGCAGGTAATCGCTACGCAGCCATCGTGTGGCGTGTCAGCGAGCACTATCACCACGTCGATTTGGTCGTTCGCGAGGTCTATCATAACCCTGATCATCGTGGCGAAGTGTCGTTCCCAGGCAAGCTCATCGACGAAGACAAAGCACCATTGCTGGATCTCGCCGACGAAGAAATCGAAGAGGGTGGCATCGGAAGCGGCTACGACGAAGAAGAAGAAATGCCACGGTTGTCGTATGAAGACGACGATGACACCTTCGACGGCGGCGAAGAAAACAGCGACGCAGACGAAGACATCGACGAGTTCCCTGGTTCGAAGAAAGCCAAACCACGCACTGGTCCTGCTCCCAAGGCAACTTATGGTGAGAAGGAAATCAGCTTAGGCGATTTGGCCAAAGACGAATCCAAACACGACGACGTCGAAGAAGAATAAACCATCCCCGCCCTGACTCCCGTTCAACCGAACGGGAGTCATTTTGTCTTTCCCCGCGCAATAACCGCCACATCTACGTCTTGGATGCCGCCTGCGTGCAACGCATGGATTGCCTCGCGCAGCGTCGCGCCAGTCGTACAAATATCATCGACCAGCAACACCCGCCCGTTCGGGACCGCGCCCTGCCAGCCAAACGCACCTGCAACATTCGCCGCCCGCTGCGCACGGGTGAGGTGTGCTTGCGCAGTGGTGTCACGCGTCCGGACAAGGCCTGCACAATACCGCACACCGAGTCTGCGGGCCACAGCCTGCGCTACCAACACTGCTTGGTCGTACCCGCGTTGAGAAATCCGCAGTGGTGCGGCAGGGAGCGCAATCACCGCAGCATAGCTGGTGGGGATAATAGGCACGATGGCATCTGCGAACGCATGTGCAACGCGACGTTTGCCACAGTACTTGAGCAACAATAATGCAGCACGGATGGTGTCGACGTACTCGTAGCGGATAAACACCTGGTGGGCGCCGAGGCACGGCAACGGATCGATATACGGTGGAGCACCTGCCAAACACCCCGCGCAGAGCAACGCACCACGAATCCCACAGCCGACACATTCATCCGGGAACACCCACTGCAACAGTCGTTCAAACATTGCATACCTCCTGCATGTAGTACCGTTGCAGCGAGGTGTTTGGGTACGCCTAATACGGGAAAAGCTGTTCGACTTCTTCGATCCGCAATGCGCCAATCGGGCAACGCGACACACACGCCATATCCGTGTGCGAAACACAAAAATCACATTTGTTCGCACGCAGGTCAGGCTTACTGACGACCAAAGACAATATGGGGATAGTTTGGACGCGTTGCTGGAGCGTCGTCAACATACTGCGAACTGCGGGTTCGACCGTTATGGCGCCATACGGACACGCAGGCACACACAGCCCGCAGCCATCACATGCGTCGGTCACGGTCAATACAGACCCCGACCATTGAATAGCGTGTTTGGGGCATACTTCGACACACTCCGCACCCACCCGGCACTGTCGACAACTGTCGACGATTTCTATTGCCTCTGTCCGTACACCTTGCAATTGAATCCGCGCTGTGCCGTGGCGGGATGCGCATGCATCGACACACAATCGGCAATCCGGTGGGCAGCGTTCGACATCACGCACCAACACGCGTTCGCCACGACGAACGCCATGTGACACAAGCGCATCACCCACGGTATTGAGGCGCGCGCCGTAGGTGCTCCGTTCCTGGATGCTTGTGCGTATGTATTGGGCCATATCGGGGTGCCGTTCGAGTAATCCCAAAAACTGCAATGTCGGCATCGTCAGGATCTGACACGGGGTCACCGCCCGAATGTCGCCAAATGCGGGCTCGTTCGTCATGAGGGCGGTAGCGCCAAAAAAGTCACCAGCATCGAGATGCGACACCACATGACCGTCCTGTTCGATGACAAATTGCCCCGTTTCGATGAGATGCAATCCATTTGGCCGGTTCCCACGTCGGACGACATATTCGCCACGGCGAACATCACGTACTAACAATTGTTCGGCCACACTATTGCGCTCTTCGTCGCCGAGCAACGCAAGGAACGGCACGCGCAAAAGGGTTGCCTGTGCCAACCGTTGCCGATAGAGCGTGCGGAGCACCGCAAAAAAGCTCGTCAGTTGATGGGCATCGAGTTGGATGCGCTCCAATGGGATCTGCAAGAGGTGACACGGAGATTGCGACACCAATGTCGAACTGCCAAAATGCGTCCCAAACAACGGGCCTTCACCAAAGACATCTCCGCTCCGCAGAGTCCCCAAGGATGCTTCACGGCCTACCCGGTCATGCAAGCTCGCAGTGACGGTGCCTTGCATGACGATGTACAAGAAATCGCTCGGCATGCGCTCAGTGACAATAGTAGTCTGCGCGGCAAACACCCGTAACGTTGCATGACGGCCAATCCAACGCAGCTCGGCAACGGGCAAGCCGCTACACTGCGACAGCTCACGCAACGCAGATATACGGGCTTCATCCGCCTGCCGACGTAGTCGCCGCTGCAAGCTTTCTGTCGTGCGCTGTGCCTTGGCACTCATACAACCAAATCTCTCTCCCGTGCATCAATATGCAGGACAGCGTGTGCCAGTGCATCAACAGCGCCATTGATGTCGGCTGGAGCAGCGTACTCCTCGGGACAATGACTCCGACCGTCCTTGGTCCGTACAAAAATCATCCCGGCGGGTCCAATGCCTGCCATCAGACTCGCATCATGACCTGCACCGCTCGAGAGCCGCACACTACTGCCTGCGGCAGTCACACAGGCACGACTGACGATGTCGACGAGCTCCGGAGCAAACGTCACAGGGGCAGAATCGTGGATCATCTCGATCTCGACCGACACCCCGCGAGACCGACAGGCAGACTCCAGCGACGCATGGATCTGCGCCCAGAGTGTCTCGACGTCTGCCCACAGCAGACTGCGCATTTCGACCGAAAAGCGGACTACCGCAGGCACCACATTCGACTGATTGGGGCCAATCGTCAGCGCGCCGACGGTAGCCACCGTACCCGGTAACGCACGCGCGGCTGCCTCGGCCGTAGTAATGACGTGGGCGACAGCGGCGAGCGCATCGTGGCGTATCGTCATGGATGCAGTCCCAGCATGATCCGGGCGGCCACGGCAGATGATATCTGCACGGCGGATACCCACGATGCCAGTCACCGCAGCAATCGGCTGGTGTGCCGCTTCGAGGAATGGGCCTTGTTCGATGTGGACCTCGAGATACGCGGCGATGTCCCCTCGCTGTCGCAATGCACGCTGTGCCGCACGCGGATTACCCCCGCTCCGCGTCAACGCGTCAGACAACGTGCCCCACCCCGGGATTTCGAGCGACAAGGTGACCTCGTCTAGACCGACGCTCATCGCCGTGCTGCCGATGAGTGAACCCATCGGTGTCGATTCTTCGGCGAGGAAATCGACGATTTCGAGGGGGTGCCGTAGCATCTGGCCTGAGTGCTGCAACGCACGTGCAACCGCCAACCCAGACAACACGCCCAGTGCACCGTCGTACATCCCACCGGCCATCACGGTGTCGCTGTGCGACCCAATCACAATAGGTGGGAGCGCTGCGCTGCCGGCTCGCCGGCCGATCAAGTTGCCGCCGGCATCCGTCGTCGCCTCGAGCCCTGCTGCCACAAACTGCGTCGTGAGCCATTCCCGCCCCGCAGCATGTGCAGGAGTAAACGCGCGACGCGTCGTCCCTGCACACCCTGGTTCGACGATAGTGGCGAGCGTCGCAAGGTCGCGGTGGAGCTGATCGTGATTAATCATGCGCGTCCTAATGCAACAAATCGACAATGCCTGGGCACGCAGTAACCGTTATGTCACGTGCAGTTGTGCTCACCACCTCGCCATCGATGGCGACGGGCAGGTCGTTTTCGCAGGTAATATGAATCAGCGGTGTGCGTTCCATCCGTACTTCCGGCAGGTTTGTGTGCGCGGCTTTTTGGATGAGTGGGATGTACTGCAACACTTTGATGACACCCAGCATATCTACCATACAGATATCCATTTGTCCGTCATCGATGTGTGCATCGGGGGTCAGCCAAAACCCAGCCCCTTGGCACCGTCCATTGGCAATGGTGCAGAACATCATGCGACGCTCGACGACTTCGTCTCGGAACGAAATCTTCATCGGGAATGCTTTGTAATTGATCAACGCCTTGAGAATCGCCAAATAATAGACCAACCAGCCCGTTATCCGTTTGAATTTGAGCGCTTCGGCCGCTGCTTGCGCATCGAAACCAGCACCAACTGCATTGAGCAGGTATCGTTTGACTTGGCCGGGGACCTCTACGAGGCCCAAGTCAATCGGTCGGCGGCGGTTCTCGAGAATCCGCCGAATCCCGCCTTCGATATCATCGGCTGCCACATTTTCGAGTACCTTGACGAAGTCACTACCGGTGCCGAGCGGGATGACGCCAAACGCTGCCCGTCGTCCACTCGCCTGATTGCCTTCGACGACCCCATTGACGACTTCGTTGAGGGTACCGTCGCCGCCGATTGCGATGACCGCATCACTACCCGCCAACACCGCTTCGCGGGCGAGCTGGGTTGCATGACCGCGGCCGTTCGTGCGCACAAGGGTATACGCAATCCCCGCACTCTGCAATGCTGCTTCGAGCGCTGCTTGACGACGGCCGGCTTTGCCGCGGCCAGCCCAGGGGTTCAGAATAATGGTCGTCGTTGACATGTCTGCTCCTCTGACCGAACGGGTTCGCCAGTCACGGTCACGATAGGGGGTGAGGGTGGAATGCACCTATTATAGCCGATGCAACAATCCCGTGATAGTCTGCGTACCAGCGGTATAGAAAAGGAGTCACATATGACTACATTACACGCACAACACGCGCCCAACATCATCTTTCGGATTCTCTGGTTCCTGTTGCTTGGGTGGTGGCTCAGTGGGATTTGGACCGCAATTGCCTGGGTACTGTGCATCAGCATCATCGGGTTGCCTATCGGCATCATCATGCTGAATGCGCTCCCTCAGGTCACGACATTACGTGGCAGAGATTATGTCACCATGGTGGATGAACGCGGCGTCGTCCGTGTCGTCAACACACCGCAGTACCCGATGATACTCCGCGCGCTCTATTTCATTTTTGTGGGATGGTGGTTCAGTGCCCTCTGGTTAAC
>CANHPK010000080.1 GCA_947462525.1 Roseiflexaceae bacterium
AGGAGTTCACAGATGACCCGTACGCACAAGGGTGCACGTTGGGCACTGGCACTCGTCATTGCAATGCTGGTAACAGCATGTGGTGGCGCAGCTCCAGCAGCAGAACCAACAGCTGCACCGGCCGAAGAGGCCACTGCAATCCCAACTGCTGCATCAGTAATTGATGCAACACCAGTTCCCGTCGAGCCAACAGCAGTACCAAGCGGCGCAGGCGAGAAGTTGCCAAACGGTAACGTTCTGCCAGACGACGCAGCACCGGTCGCTGACCAGGTGTACAAAGTGTACTATGACAGCACCTTGAACTTCGAAACCGTTGACTTTTTGGTCAGCGTGTACAACGAAGCCGGCGTGACGAACGTCCACAGCGAGCCATTGATTCGCTTGGACAACAACTTCGTTCCGCAGCCAGCTGCAGCTCTTTCGTGGTCGTCAAATGCTGACGGCACCGAGTGGACCTTCAACCTGGATCCGAACTTGAACTGGAGCGATGGTACGCCGGTGACCGCTGCCGACTACGTTGCCACCTTCCAGTATGCCGCCAACAAGGACCACGCATGGGACTTCGCATGGTTCTTCCAAGCACCAGGCGAAATCAAGAACTGGTCCAAGGTCAACGCAGGCGAAGTACCTGACGATCAGTTGGGCGTCGTTGCTAAAGACGACAAAACTGTTGTCTTCACCACCGAAACGCCAGCACCGTTCTTCCCAGCAAAGGCACTCTACAGCACCCCGCTGCAGAAGGCCGCGTTCGAGAAGTATGGTCCTTACTACAACAACGATCCAAAGACGTCCGTCTCCTGTGGACCGTTCATGTTGAAGGAATTCACCAAGGGCGAGCGTGTCATTTGGGTTGCCAATGACTCGTACACCGGCACCAACAAGCCATTCCTCCGCGAAATCCACAGCATCGCAGCAAAGGCAGAGACGTTCTTCGCAGGCTACCGCGCCGGTGAAGTCGACTCCGTCGGCGGCGAGTTCTTGGACCAGGCCGCTGTGGACATCATCCAGGCTGACCCAGACCTGAAGTCTCAGGTTCGCGTCAACGCAAATGACTTCCGCACCGACTACTTGTTCTTCGACAACCAGACCGCACCGTTCAACGACCTCAAGGTTCGTCAGGCGTTCTCACACCTGATCGACCGCGATGGTTTGATCGCCGGTGCCGTCGGTACCACCCAGGCTATCCCAGCCTACTCCTTCTTGATGCCGGGCTTCCACTCGGAAAACTCGAAGGGTCTGTCGAGCATCCAGGCATACGATGTCGAGAAGGCTAAGGCCTTGATCGCCGAAGCTGGATTCCCAGAAGGCAAGGGCTTCCCGAAGATCACCTTGTGGTTGCGCAACGAGAACCAGGCACGCCAAGCAGCTGCCCAGGCTATCGCTGACTCCATCAAGACCAACCTCGGAATCGAAGTCGAAGTTTCCAACAAAGAACAAAAAGTCTTCATGGAAGCTTTGAACTCCAAGCCAACCCAGGTACAGTTCGGTATGGTCTCGTACGGTATCGACTTCTTCGATGCCTCGAACATGCTGGGCGTGTTCCACACGGGCGGCCGTCACAACTGGAACAACGCCGAATTCGACAAGTTGGTTGACGAAGCTTCGGCTTCGAACGACCAGACCGGTCGTATCGCTCAGTTCCAGGCTGCTGAGAAGATCCTGGTCGAAGACGTCGGCGGCATCTTCCTCTGGCACCGTGTCAACTCCGGTTTGCTGAAGCCATATGTCGGCGGCAGCCAGCTCGAGCCAAACAAGGCTGGATTCTCCGGTATCCAGTGGCCAGGTATGTCTGCATACAGCACCGTACCAGGGTCGATGTACATCAAGAACAACGTTTCCGAGTTCCGCAAGTAATTCGTCTCGTTGCCGGCAGGGACATCGCTCACGCGATGTCCCTGTTTTTTGTGGATAGAATGCAGTACAATACAGCGTATTCGCGTCAGTTAGGTGTACCATGCTGCTTCTGCTTGTCCGCCATGGCGAGACTGCCTACAATGCCGTTGGACGCTATCAGGGTCATGTCCAAATCGAATTGAACGAACTCGGGCAGTTCCAAGCAGCCCGTGTCTGTCAGCGTCTTGCACAGCGGTCAATCCAAGCAATCTACAGCAGCGATTTGGTCCGTTGCTTGCAAACCATCCAACCACTCATCACCGCAGTCGGGCTCCCGATGACGCTAGATCAGCGCCTCCGCGAAATCGATGTCGGCTTGTGGGAGCATCTCACAATCCCCGAGATAGGCGCTACCTACCCTGGGAATTATGCCGCTTATAAACAAAATCCCGGCGCAACCGTGCATGTCGGTGGCGAATCCTACACCCACTTGCAGCAGCGCGCGGTTGTAGCTATCCAAGATATTATTGGTCGGCATGGGCCAGACGATACGGTTGTTGTCTGTACCCACGGCGGAACCATCCGAGCGATCGCATGTTGGCTGCTGGCCCTCGATGTCAACCACTACAACAAAATGTGGATTGATAATTGTGCATTGACCACGCTGCGCATCCAAGATGGTCACATCCGCCTTGTCTCGCTGAATGACAATGCCCATGCGGAAGTGGCGTTTGTGGCACCAGGCCGAGATGTCCCTCCCACTGCACAAGGGACAATTGCGTGAATATACTACTGGTGCGTCATGGTGAAACAGACTACAACGCCCAAGGTCGTATGTATGGTCATGCACAGGTCAGCCTGAACGCACGGGGACTTGCGCAGGCCCGAGCGGTTGCCAAACGTCTGTCGGCTGTTCCTGTCGCACGGATTTACTCGAGTGATCTCGTCCGCGCGATGCAAACCGCTGCCGAAATAGCTGCGTTGCAACAGGCATCCGTGCACTATGATGCAGGCTTGCGCGAACAGCATGTTGGGGATTGGGAACATCTCACCATCCCAGAAGTCGTCGAACGATACCCGCAACACTATGCAGCCCATAGTGCGGACCCTGCACATACACCCTACAGCAACGGTGAATCATTTGCGATGCTGCAACAGCGTGCATATGCAAGTCTGAACGCAATCATCGCAGCGCATCAAAACGGCGAAACGATTTGTGTCGTGTGTCATGGCGGGACAATCAACGCACTGGTCTGTGCGGTGCTCGAACTCGATATTGCACATCATCGAAAGCTCTGGATCGATAACTGTTCACTGACAACCGTTCGCATCTCAGCCGAACAACGTCATTTGATCGGTTTGAACGACCACGCGCATCTCGTAGACATGGGGACATATCCGTGAGCACGTTGCAATTCGACCAAAACATGCTGGGATTCAACGCTGATGTGGTCATCATCGGTGCAGGGATGGCAGGCTTGATGGCGACACGTCGGTTGGTGCACGAAGGGGTAAACGTCATCACCCTCGAAGCACGCGACCGCGCAGGTGGCCGCATGGGCGGGGGCACCTTCAACGGCGAGTCGTATGACCTCGGTGCACAGTGGATTGGTCAACACGCGACTGCGGTGCGTACACTGGTGCATGAACTCGGCCTGCCGCTCACCAATCAGTATCACGAGGGCGAAAGTAGCTTCGGGATACGTCAACGAAAAACAACATTTGGCAAACGATCACCATTCTTTGCACCGCATGTTGCGTTAGACTACCGTCGTGTGATTCGACTCCTTGATACGCTGTCGCGTCGGCTCGACGCACCCACCGATGAAACCCTCGAACGTGCGCGTCAAATCGACATGCGTTCTTTTGCCGCGTGGCTCAACGACACCTGTCGCACACGCACGACGATGCAGATCCTGACGGTTCTTACCCGCATCCACTTCCATGCCGAACCGAGCGAAATTTCGCTGTATTACATCATCGACCAGGTTTCGGCCCACCGGGGCGCTGCACAGCTTTTTCGGCTACGTCCTGCACACGGCCAAGAGCGTGTCGTGGGGGGAAGCAGCCGCATCGCCGAACGGTTGAGCCAACAGTATCGGCAGCAAATGATCGCCGACACGCCCATACTAGCGATGCGTCAAGATGAACACAGCGTGACCGCTTACTCGCGCGGGACCTCATTCCGCGCGCGCTATGCCATCGTGACTACCCCTCCGGTGGTCACTCAGCAAATCTACTTCGAACCACATCTACCGCCCGCACGCGATGCGCTCCAACAACGGATCATCATGGGTCGCGCATTGACGATGGTGGTTTTTTATGACTACCCGTTCTGGCGCGAGAACGGCAAATCCGGCATGGTAATAGACGATGCAGGTCCTTTCTCGATGTGCCATGATGTATCACCGGTAAATGCCAACGAAGGAGCTCTGGCGTGCATCATCAGTGCCGAAGCAGCGCACCACTGGGGGATGCAGCCACGCAACGAACGGTTGACTGCGGTCATTACTCAACTGCAACGTTGGTTTGGACCCGAGGCACTTGCATATCGTGGCATGATTGAACGCGATTGGAACGCAGAACGCTGGAATCGCGGCGCTAATGGGTTCCTCGCACCCGGTGCAGCGTCGTACATCCACAATGTGGCGACACCAGTCGGACGCGTTCACTGGGCAGGGAGCGAGACCGCGACACACTGGACCAACACGCTCGAGGGAGCGATCGAGTCGGGGGAACGGGCTGCAGCAGAAGTCATGGTCGAGTTGGGCAGCGCTGGGTTGCTGCGAACCACATAACAGTACGAAATCACCGCACCGTATCGGTCAGCTTGCACGAATCGGCAAGTTGGCGTACACTAGGCGCGGTATTTCTGTGCCAAATTCTGGTGGAGATGTCGGCCTGCAATGACGCACACGCCGCTCCGTTGCGTGAACGCACATCAAAATACGTAGTCTGCACAGTAGAGGAGCTTTTTCCATGACAAAGAAGTGGGTATACCTCTTCACCGAGGCTAATTCCACCATGCGTGAACTGCTTGGTGGCAAGGGTGCTGGAATGGGCGAAATGACCCGCACCGGCGTTCCCGTCCCGCCAGGATTCACCATTACCACCGAAGCCTGCAATGCCTACTACGAATTCGGCAAAAAAATGCCAGAAGGCTTGTGGGACCAGGCACGCGAAGCGTTGAAAGATGTCGAAGCAAAGTCCGGCAAGAAGTTCGGCGATGCACGCAATCCTCTGCTTGTGTCGGTTCGTTCCGGCGCGCGTGAGTCCATGCCCGGCATGATGGACACGGTGTTGAATCTTGGATTGAATGCCGAAACACTCAAAGGTTTGGCAGACCAGACCGGCAATCCACGGTTTGCTGCTGACGCATATCGCCGCTTTGTCCAATTGTTCGGCAAAATCGTGTTGGGCGTTGACGGCGAAAAGCTCGAACACGTGATGAATCACGCCAAGGGTAAGAACCGCGCCGACACCGACCTCAGCGCACAAGAACTGACCGACATTGCCAATGAGTTCAAGAAGCTCATTAAGGCAGACACCGGCAACGACTTCCCCGAAGATCCCAATAAGCAGCTGGAAATGGCCATTATGGCCGTGTTCAACTCGTGGATGGGTCGCCGTGCCATCGACTATCGCCGCATCGAAAAGATTCCCGATAACATCGGCACCGGTGTGAACGTGCAAGCCATGGTGTTCGGCAACATGGGTGATGACAGCGCCACCGGCGTCGCATTTACCCGTAACCCCGCCACTGGCGAAAACGACATGTTCGGCGAGTACCTGATCAATGCCCAAGGCGAAGACGTTGTTGCAGGTATCCGTACCCCAAAGCCCATCGAACAAATGGCACAAGAGTTGCCGAAGTCCCACAAGGAATTCCTCGAGATTGCGCACAAGCTCGAAGCACATTACAAAGACGTCCAAGACGTTGAGTTCACCATCGAGCGTGGCAAATTGTGGATGTTGCAGACCCGCAACGGCAAACGCACCGGCATGGCCGCAGTACGCATTGCGGTGGACTTGGTCGAAGAAGGCGTCATCGACAAGAAGACCGCCCTTGGCCGTGTCAAACCCGAGATGCTCAATCAGTTCTTGTTCCCCATTGTCGATGGCAAGACTGCGGCAGTGACGCCGAAGTTGGCCACTGGCTTGGCAGCCGGCCCTGGCGCAGCCAGCGGCAAGGTCTGCTTTGACCCGGATCGTGCTGCAGAGTGGGCCGAAAAGGGCGAAACGGTCATTTTGGTACGTACCGAAACCGCTCCCGAAGACTTCCACGGCATGGTCGCATCAGCAGCCATCTTGACCGCACGCGGTGGTCTGACCAGTCATGCCGCAGTGGTTGCTCGTCAAATGGGCAAGTGCTGCGTCTGTGGTTGTGGCGACATCGACATCGACTACAAAAAGGGCATCTTCACCGCAGGTGACGTGGTCGTCAAGGAAGGTGATTTCATCACCGTCGACGGGCACAGTGGCACGGTATACAACGGTCAAATCAAGACCAGCGAGTCCGAAGTCATTCAGGTCATCCGTGGCACGTTGAAGCCCGAACAGTCCAAGCTGTACGGGTACTTCTTCAAGTTCCTCAGCTGGGCGGATGAAGTTCGCACGATGGGCGTGCGCGCAAATGCAGACACCCCAACCGACGCCCGGATTGCACGCATGTTCGGTGCACAGGGTATCGGTTTGTGCCGCACCGAGCACATGTTCTTCGAAGGCGACCGCATCGATGCCATTCGGCAGATGATTGTGGCATCGACGGTCGAAGAGCGCAAAGCGGCTTTGGCCAAGGTCGAACCATTGCAGCAGGCAGACTTCGAAGGTCTGTTCACCGAGATGGACGGCTTCCCGGTCACCATTCGTACCCTCGACCCACCATTGCACGAATTCTTGCCACATGGTGAAGCCGAAATCGAAGCGTTGGCCAAGAAGATGGGCATTTCGTATGCACTCCTCAAGGGCAAAATCGAAGGTATGCACGAATCGAACCCAATGCTCGGCTTCCGCGGTTGCCGCTTGGGCATCGAATATCCCGAAATCACCGAGATGCAGGCACGGGCTATCTTCCGCGCTGTCGTGGCCGTCAAAAAGCGCGGCATCACGGTGTTGCCTGAGGTCATGAT
>CANHPK010000081.1 GCA_947462525.1 Roseiflexaceae bacterium
GGTCGTGCTCATCTCGACGAACAAGCCAGCCGAACTGTTTTGGAGCAGCAACGAACCGGGTATTTTGAGGATGGTCCGGCGAACTGTTGTGACATCGGGTTTGAGCGATACACCAAAGGTAAATTGTTCGCCCAAAATATTGTATGCATTCGCGTTTGTCGTCAAACGGCGTAGCCCATCGAAGCGCATTGCCCGATTCGTACTCGTGCTGTTTGCAACTCCTGGTATGGCAGTCTGTTCGACGGCAGGACAATCAGGCAGCGCGGTACCTGCATCTGCAATACACGTTACAGTGGTTGCATTGAACCCACCATTTTCAACGGTTTTGGGTGTTGCATTCTCGTAGTTTATAAGCACACTCGGCAGCAATGCTTCGCGGGCACTACCGTTGATGGTGATGATTTCACCGCTGTTTGCCGCATAAGGACTCCAGCCGAGAACTTTTTCACGCAGGTCAGCAATACCATCATTATCGGAATCTGCACTGAGTGGATCGGCGCTAACCCAAGTCGTCAATGGCAATCCGGATGCAAATCCATAGGTTACTTCCCAACCCCCGAGACGATTACCATTGACCACGCGGACAATTTCTTCACCATCGGTCAGCCCATCACCATCGGTATCGGGCATCAAAGGATTGGTGCCGTACATCATTTCTTCTCGGTCAGTGACTTGGTCCCCATCGGTGTCAATCAGCGTGAGCGACGTGCGCAGCGCAACTTCGCGGTCGTCAGAGACACCATCGGCATCCGTATCGGCGGTATTGTCTCGACCGCCAAGATCTGCTTCCAAAGTGGCGGCGACACCATCATTGTCTGCATCATCAAATTGTGGAAAGCTTGGAACAGCGTCCTCAGGGGACCAGGCAAAGGTGTAGCCGGTGCCTTTGGCACGGAGTGCGACAAATTCAGCAATCGTTGGGGGCAAGATATCATTGACCGTTTTGTTATCTTCATTGAGGTTCACATAGTTGATATCAGAATGCGTCTCGATGTAGCAGACAACGATAGGGATGAATAACACAAATAAGTTAAAGCATGTTTGTTGTGGGACTTGTATCCCTTGCGACAATATCAGATCGCCCATCTGCTGATTAATGCCGCTACTCCGTAACGGGTTTGCGTAGCTTAATTGCGTCGTTTTGGAGAACGAATACGTCTTGTCACCATCGGAATAGCTCGATTGTGCTTGCCATTCATTGAATTGCGATCCAGCCGAAATTTGACCAGATATATCTGTTTGGGTATTGCTGAGTGCGTAGTTAAGCGACGCATTCCGCGCGCTCTGACCGGTCCACTGCCAAAAATACGGTATTGCCATCCATGTCGACGGGAAGGGCATCTTTTCGACATAGTCGGTAACAGACATCTTTAGGACCATCGCGTTCCCGCTGCGAAAACCGAGCGACGTGTTTTGGAGCGATGCATCCGTGATGTCTATTTTTTTGGTGACAGAATATGGATCATCAGGATCGACAATCAAATTCGATTTGTATGGTGTAAAGAAATTCGTCAACAGACCAGTAACACCTCCGCACAACCATTGCCCTGCAGTACTGCGCTTTTGCTTTTCCGAAAGTGCAGTACACGCAGCCATTGCCACCAAATCCAGGGATAGGATGATGATTGTGAACAGTTGTCCCAGTACCGGAATAGCGTTGAGTGCGGCGATAAACAGAATCGCGACGGTCATACCTGCCATGTCGGATATTGCATTTGCCTTTTGGAATCCAAATTCAGCATTCACAGCCGACATAATTCCGATGGTCCATGCCGCAGCCAGCTGCGCCCCTACTGCAACTTTGCCCAACACATCAGCAACTTTTCCGGCGGTACCAACCGCTTTCGATGCGGTAACTGCATCCTCCATTGCTTTCGCCAAGGTTCCTGCTGTCGTAATTGCATCTTTGACACCGTTGACGGTTTTTGCAATATAAATCACCGCACCGACCGTAACCCCTGTAATATAGAGTGCATCATAGGTTGATTGTGACAGTCCAAAAGTTGAATCGGTTGACGAGGAATTTGTCTTACCGGCCATAACCGCGCTGTAAATACCACCCGCCGCAACAACTGCCGTAACAAGAATCTGTCCGGCCGACTTTGACCTGGCCCTAAATATTGTTGCTTTATCTTTACCCAAAAGTTCGTCCCACTTATCGAATGTTTCTAGTCCTTTTGCAACCACTTTGATGGTACTCTTCCCGGCAGAACCACTTGATTTGATGGTATAGTTTGTCTTTGCTTGTTCAGTAATCATCTGAACGATTTTTGCTTTGTTCGATTCCAATTGAAGGTTGGTTTGGGCGTTCCACGATGTAAGAAAGGGGGTGGCAAAAGACGCAGGCGTTAAGGACTCATCTCCAGTGACTGCACCAACCTGCTGATTCGACGTTTTTGGCAGCATAAACATGATGTACTGCGTCGTAGTCAGCGCTTCTATGAATTTTTGCCAATCAGACTGACGTACCTCTGCCGGCGCAGTTGCAGCCGTTACATTGGGGAGGATTTTCGCTATTTCTCCAGCTGAATCAGTGCTATCAAACGCTTGCCATTTGCCACCAATAACTTTATAGATCTGCCCATGCTCACTCCGTGTCACATTCACCGCTGCAGAGCCAAAGTCAATGGTAGTGCTGTTGGAAAGAATACGAATACGATTCTTGTATTCTGTCAGCACAATCAACGCAGGTTGACAATCGGCCGTCGTTATATTTTCGCAGCTCTGCCGGAGCGTGGGGGTGGTGCTGGCACATCCGATTGCAAGGTTTGATCGACGGCACAGTCCATTATCAAGGACTTCTGGAATTTTTTCTGTCGTTATTTTGATGGCATGAGATTGACTTGGAAATTCATACAACGTCACTTTTGACGCGGTTTTGTCAATGCCATACGTACTCTGTGTTATCGCACTGCCGTTGCGTGTGTTGTCAAAGAGGGTGAATATCGATCGAGCAGGGTCGGTACTGCTCAACTGCAAGAACTGCGTGTTGATAAATGAGTCATTCAGAAATGCTGATATCTGCGTAATCCACAGGCGTCGTTTGCTTATATCTGTTACCTGTACGCTTTTCGGGTCTTCAGAAACAATGCCGGCACTGTATCCCTGTTCTTCGGTAGCGACCATACCCGCGAGGTAAAAGTCCGAATAATAGCGTTGAATCACCGAGGTATACTCGACGCGTTCCTCTGCGGTACAACTTTCCATACCCGTTGGACAGCCATCTTGGATGGAATTAACCAGCCACTGCAGTCGATATTGATGCCCAATCAGCCATGGAGTCGCACTCGTCTCATAATACATTTGTGCCGAAAATCCTACAATCGTACCAGAGTAGTCGTAAACAGGCTGCAACGGGACCGATAACGTCAACTCATTCGAGTATTTGTTGCCATTGGAATCGTAACTCCAGCTTGCACTGATCCCGTAGGGCGCAAGTTTAGCTTTGTCGAGCCAGGCAGGGGCATTCGGGTCAGCCGGGCACGTATTGGTTGCATTACAGACTTTGACCGGTAGATTCCCAGTTGACCCACTGCTGACTGGAATGCGCACTTCCAACATTGCAGTGACTTTGATGTCACCGTTATTGGCTTTGCTTTCTGTGGACATGTATGTTGGACTATTCGCGAACGTCGTGTCTTTGACACGTTCTATTTGACCAGCATTGTCATCCTTCGGCCAGTCGTAGATGGCGTTATTTGCTGTCAGCAACGTACGGTCTGCAGGCGTTATTTGGAGATCGACAATCAGCGGTTTAACCGACGGAATGGTGTTATTAATACGGAGCAGCATCGGGTTATTTTCGCCATAGCTCGTGTTTACTTTGGCGGTGTTAGAAATGTCATACTTGTCAGGAATAAAATCATTATCATTGTCGTCATCGAGAAAATCTGGGATACCATCACTATCTGAGTCCGCACAATTGGCTGTTTGATTTTGCAGTTTCTCAAAGCACTCCAGGGCGTCTGTTACCGAATCACCGTTCGTATCGGCGAGCAACGGGTTAGAATAGTATGAAAACGCGCCAATAGTAGACGGATACTTGACTTCAAGACCATCATCAAGACCATCAAAATCAGTATCAGGGCTTTTTGGCCGTGTACCCAATTGTTGTTCCTGGAAATCCGACAACCCATCAGAATCCGTGTCAGTGAGCAATGGATCCGAACCAAAGAGCGTCTCTTGGGTATCGCTCAAACCATCGCCATCGGTATCTGCACTGTCTGCGGATTCAGCCCGACTCGCGGTTCGACCGGTGATACCCGCAAAGAGTGGCTGATCGAGGACTGATGCTCCTGCCGGCGGGAGTGCAATCGCCGCACCATGCACGAGCGGCGACACCAGTGGGTTAAACAAGGCTGGCGGTGCTTCCGGTTGAGGGGTTGGGGCAGTTTGATTGGCCGTTGCAGCTGCAGCGTGAGGGATGTTGGAAAAGGGTTGATAGCCAATCAAAACGACCATCAGCAGCGTCAGTGGCACGGTGAGTCTTTTTGCATGCTTCATCAACACGCGAGCACCTATGACGACAATAATGAGCGCTATGACTGACAAAAGCCACTTCAGGACGACCGTGCTATCGAGCTGCGCATATTCACTCAACACAAATAAGGGTTGATTCATGAATTGTTGCAGTGCCAATCCGGAGCGCGCATAGGCAAAAAATGTCGACCGAATCGTGCTCTGTACCGCACCTTGTGACCCACTCGCCGGGAAAGAAAGCTTCAGCTCCAGCGCAGACGGTAATCCATCCTGATCAACTGCAATGTGGCCAGAGCCCGTCGCAGCCTTCAGTTGCGCGGACTGTGCGAGCGACGTCCACTCGTCGCGGTACGAAATACCATTCGTGCTGTCGATTTTCAATAGTCGTTCAAAGTGAGCGGCGAATGCCTTACCGTCGAATTCGAACGCATAGCCTGGGTTTGCTCCATCAACAGCGTTGGCATTCACGACACCCGACAAAAATGTGAGAGTATTGATCTGCGCAACGTTTGTGTTTGCTTTGACCGTTTGCCAGTCCGAACCGGGCTGACGCATATAGGTGACGCCGCGCTCACGGCGGACCTCGAGCATGATTCCATTCTGATTTTGAATGGTAATCTCGCTGGTGTGATTCGACTCATCGACTGCACCGTCGATGACTAGCTGATCATGTCGACTCTCTTTGCCGGTGTTGGTGATGCGTGGTGCGTAATCGCTGATAGAGTCTATTTCGGTGTGGAATTTATAAGCACCACTGAGTTTTGCGACCTCTTGGACGCGCCGCATACGTTCGAGCGGGCTGACCCGTTGATGTGCCGACACCACCAAAAATGTACTCGTTAAAAGCACAACAATCGAGAGCAATACAGCAGTCGCATACGTGAATGTCTTGTTCATCAGTATTCCCCAGTGTGGATTTGCTGTAACTATCGACGATAGAGCGGTGTATGAATCACCAATTTTTCGTCGATAATCGACGAATGTTCGTTTTCAGTGACGAAAGATGTCGAGACACGGAATGCGCACAAAGAGGTGCAGTACTCTTTTCTTCGAAGAGTACTGCACGAGGGGTGTTTACCGCGGTCTCCGGATTTGTACCGGACCAGCCACAAAATGGATGTGCTAACCGTTCTCTGTGTCACCCGTTGGTGACGCGGTCTTCGCAGCGCGCCGCGGGCTGCGCTTTTCGTCGCGCATGGTAGCCAGCATTTTGCCCAATTGCTCGATGCTCACTAAGTTGTGTACGGGGATGAACTCGTCGATAAACGGCATGGCCGCGACCATCCCCTGGGTAAGCGGTTGGTAGCGCGGATTGCCCAACAGTGGGTTCAGCCAAATGAGGCGGTGGCATGACCGTTGCAGGCGAGCCATTTCTTGCGAAAGCAGTGTCGGATCACCGCGGTCCCAGCCATCGCTGATGACCAGTACGACCGGCCCGCGTGACAGGACACGGCGCGACCAACGCACGTTGAATTCGCGGATGGTATTGCCGATGCGCGTGCCGCCCGACCAGTCGAGGACTTGCTTGCTGACCAGGGCGACTGCATCGTCGACATCGCGCGAACGGAGCAGACGGGTCACTCGGGTCAGTCGTGTGCCAAAGACAAATGATTCGACGTGGTCCATCCCGTCATTCAAGGTGTGGACAAATTGCAGCAACATGCGACTATAGCGGTCCATCGAGCCGCTGATGTCGCACAGCACCACGAGCGGACGGCGTCGGTAGCGCGGCGACCGGTACGACATGTGGAGTGGCTCTCCGGCAGAACGCATGCTCGAGCGCATGATGCTCCGCAGATCGATGACGCCACGGCGCTTGTCGCGACGGGACCGCCGCGTCCGCCGTAACGCAGGGCGCCACTTCATGCGGCGCATCATGTCGCGCGCTTGTTGGACCTCGTCGTGCGAGTAGCTGCCGAAGTCGCGCGTACGCAGGGTCTCGCTGCCGCTATAGACCATGGTCGCGCCGACTTTTTGCTCTTCAAGGTCGTCCGGGGTATCGCCTTCGTTGTCGTCCCCGGCCCCCGGCTTGCGGCGCGGCAAACGCAACGGTCGTTGCGGGACGCGAATGACCGGCAAGTTCGTATCTTGGACGTCGAGTGCAGACAAGCGCCGGAAGTAGAAGGCAAACGCCGATTCGAAAATCGGCATGTCATCGGCTTTGGCGATCAACGTGCACAAGGCAGCGTCGTGCAGGGCCTCGCGGTCGGTCACGGTGACGTACGTGAGCGCAGCGGCGAAATCGAGCAAATTGCCCGTGCCCACACGCACGCCCATCGCGCGCAACAGATGCACAAACCCGACGATGTGTTGGCTGATGTGCCCCTCGGTCATGCCGAGCCTATCCGCGCGAGGATGGCCCGTACCGCATCGCCGCGGATTTGTTGGAGGTCATCCTGATA
>CANHPK010000082.1 GCA_947462525.1 Roseiflexaceae bacterium
ACTCTGAACCATTGGCGTGCATGAAGCGGAGTGGACCCACCCCGTCCCATCCCGAACCGGGTCGTGAAACACTCCAGCGCTGAAGGTACTGCAAGGTTGCCTTGTGGGAGACTAGGTCTGTGCGCCATCTATATCGCGGTGTGGAGCAGTGGTAGCTCGTCGGGCTCATAACCCGAAGGTCAGTGGTTCGAATCCGCTCGCCGCTACCAATTGGTAGCAAACCCCTCTGAATGCTTGTCATTCAGAGGGGTTCCGCATTGATCAAGCATTTTGTTTGCTTATGCACGGTGATGCAACAGATTGTCTGACAATCTATCGATGTCATCCTCTCTGATCTACATGACGTTGAAAGCACAATCTGTTGGAACCTCTCCTATCATAGGATTCTCATATGAGGCGTACGGAATAAGCGTATACTAGTCACATGACGCGGCGTGGAGCAGTGGCAGCTCGTTGGGCTCATAACCCAAAGGTCAGTGGTTCGAATCCGCTCGCCGCTACCAATACCCCTTCTCTGATGATATGCAGAGAAGGGTTTTCTTTTACTCATCAGCAAAGAGTTGCCGAAAGTATTGTTCGGGCTTCGCCAGGAAGTCGCGTGCGAGGCGGATGTGCTCGGTGTCACGAAAATCAACGACACTGAGTGTGTCGCCGTCGGTACTAATCACTTCGGCCCCTGGGTAACACAAGAGCATGGGTGAATGTGTCGCGATGATGAACTGTGCACGACCAGATTTGGTCAGCTGATGCATGATTCGCATAAAGACCAATTGGCGTTGCGGCGATAATGCTGCTTCGGGTTCATCGAGAATGAAGAGACCTTTTTGAAATCGATTCGTAAAGAGGCTCAAAAATGACTCTCCGTGTGATTGATGGTGGAGTGATTTGCCGCCGTATGCGTCGAGCATGATTGCATCGTCACTGGCTATGTAATCGACATACGTTGCAAAGTTGTAAAAGCTTTCAGCCCGCAAGAAGAAGCCCTCAGTTATTTTTGGGAACCACGAGAGTCTGAGTGAATCAGCAAATGGTGATTCGCTTTGGTGGTGGTCATATCGTTGATTTCGTCCACCACCTGCTACATGGAACTCACATTTCGATGCTATTGCCTCGAGCAGAGTAGACTTTCCGGATCCGTTTTCGCCCACAAAAATCGTCACATCGCTGTGCAGATCAAGCTGAAATCCCTTGGCGATAAAGGAAATGGTGTACGGATAGGTGTCGGTAGCCGGATGACCGGGGATGGTAGATATTGTTTTGAGAAATGGCATTTGTCCCTCACCATTGAATGATCTGTTGTGTAGAGTTCTTGGTATTGTGCATGAAGTTATAGAGATGCGTGTTGAAGAGCGTATGTATACAACGCATTTTGCTGATAACGCTGCACGTTTAACCAGGAACCGCAATTCGTTATATCATATATTGATATAGTGTATCAATATATGATATAGTCTGTTTGGGAGCATACAGGAGTCACTGATGTCACGAAGAGCAGCGCTCAGTAATGGCGAGTTGAACGATTCGCAGTTTTATATATTGGCAGCCCTCGTGGTGCCGCGACATGGCTATGCCGTGATGCAACTGTTGATGGATGTGCCTGATCAAATCACCCATGTCGGTCCAGCGACACTGTATACGACACTACATCAACTCGTCGAGGCAGGGTTGCTGGAGCGCTGTGCATCCGAAGGGGTGAGCAAAGTCTATGTCATCACACAAGAGGGACGTAGGCGGCTCGTGAACGAAATTGCACGCAAGCAGGCGATGGTGGAGTTTGCGCAACGGGCGATGGAGGGGAGAACTCATCATGAATGAACCTAATCTGCGGTATGAACCAAGGCAAGGCGTTGCTTTTGACGAGACAAGTGACATGCACCGTCTCAGCACCTTGGCTGCTGAGGGATGGCGTTTGATTGGATTCAAAGGATTGCGTTACGTGCTCGAGCCAGCGCCACCTGAGCAACTCATCTTCGCGTTGGACTACATGTATGAGCCAGATGAAGAGTATATTGCGCTCAGTCGTGCCAGTGGGTGGGAACGCGTGGTGACAATGGATGGCTTGATTCATGTTTTCAGGGCAGCACCAGGCACACCTACGATGTTTTCGACGACTGAGTCACAGCAAAAGCTTCAACGAGTACATCGACGGTTGCTTGTGCCGGTGATTGTGAGCACGGTGGTGACGGTACTTGTATGGTGGGCGATGGTGCAGTGGGGGCAACCGTGGCGCGCACAGCGTGAGCCGCAATGGTTGTTGCTTGTGGGCACACTGGGGATGTTCGGAGCGGTAGTGGCAGTACAAACCCTGTTTGTGTATACGTTTATGCCGTGGTTGGCCTATCGACTGCGTGGGTGGCGTGGTCCGGGTCAGGTGGTTCTGTCGTCCATGCGCATTGTCATACCGCTGGTTACGGTGGTGGCCTTTTTGTGGTTGATGGTATGGTGAGGGTGATATGGCAATGTATGAATCAACGTGGCAAAAGCTCATCCCGATTACTCGAATCGAGTTGGTTGCAGGCTTGTCGTGCTGTGTGGAAGAAGATCTGCACCGTCTCAGTCAGTGGGCGGCGGAGGGATGGCAGGTTGTAGAGGTGCGTAGGATGTGTGTGGTGCTTGAACGCACGTCCCCAGCGCGGGTTGAATGTGCACTGGACTATCAGCACTACCCCGACGGCGAATATTTCGAACTCTGTCGCATGGCCGGATGGACGCATGTAGTGTCGCTGTCGCAATCCATCCATCTTTTTAACGCTCCCATCGGCACTCGATCGATGTTTAGTGCCCACGATGCGACCACGGTGCTCAGGGCACAACAACGATTGCAACGAGCGGTGTCGTTGCGTGGTCTCGCTCTCATGATCGGAGTATGGCTTGTAACAGCACTGGTATGGCCTTGGATTGCAACACATGCTGATGGATTGTTTGCGTGGGTGCTGGTGGGCAGTGGATTTGTTAGCATGTACGCCCTGATGGTGATGGTGTGGTACACCGCACTCCCGTGGGTGGTGTATCAGATGTGCCGGTACGGAGTGAACATACGTTGGTCGCGCCGTGGTGCACGGATGTGTGTTGATGGGCTGAGTGTCGTCGCTGGGGCGCTCTGTGGCTGGATGGTTGCATACTAGAGAGGGACCGGAGATGCGTACACCACGAAAAATACTCCCGATTACCCGTCGCGAGATCGGCTCTGGACTGGCATTTGCCGAAGAGCACGATCTACAGCGGTTGGTGCGGTGGGCGGCAGAAGGTTGGCGATTGGTGCAGATCCGTGGGTTGTACATGGTGCTCGAACAGGCTCCACCCGAGCAGTGCGTTTTTGCCATTGACTACCAAGCAACGCCTGACCCAGAGTACTTCGAAGTCTGCGCTGCTGCCGGATGGACACATGTGCTCTCGGTCGAACAGCACATCCATCTCTTTCGTGCAGTTCCTGGTACCCAGTCGATTTTTAGTGCCAATGATGCCATTGTCAAATACGAACGGGCTGCACGGATGTTTGCAAAACCAGCATTGTGGAGCAGTGTTGTGCTGGTGCTGAGTATCTGTGTTGTCCTGCTTCGTGGACAGCCATGGGTGGCGGCCTCTGTCGACCGCGCAGTGTTGACTACCATTGATTGGGTGAGTGTCCTGTTGGTGACGCTTGCCGGGACGTTGTGGGTGTTCACCGCATTGCCATGGAGTGCCTATCGGCTCCGAGCCAGTGGATACACATTGCAGTGGAGTCGGTTGGCATATATCGTGGTGTTTGCGGTTTGTGGCGCCTGCATTGGGTATTTTGTTGGCGCACGGGTCGCCGGAGCGGGATGGTAACAAGAAAGGAGCGCGTGTATGAATTGGGTACGAAACACAGAGTCGGGCAATAGCAAGTGGTGGAGTTGGTGGCTTGGGATTGTGGTCATTCTGGTCTTTTATATGGTGTTGGGCGCAATCCCTGTCGGCATAGGTGCAGCGACTGGGTTGATAGAGCTCGATGGGAGCGGTAGTCTCATGGGTGGTTCGGCAAAGCCCATCCAATTTGTCCTGCTGATGTTTTCGCCCGTGATGCTCTTTGTTGGTGTGTGGGCGGCACAGCGCCTGGTGCATCGCCGTTCTCTGAGTGCATTATTAAGTGCCAATGGATTTCGCTGGCCACTGATGTGGCAAGGTATGGGAATCTGGTTGGCGCTCGGGATACTCATCACGGTGGTGGAGTGGTTGCTGCACCCCGATCGATATAGTTGGTCGTTCGATTTCGACCGTTGGATTCTGATTGCACCATTAGTGCTATTGATTATCCCCTTCCAAGCTGCCGGCGAAGAGCTCTTCTTCCGTGGGTATCTCATGCAGGCAATCGCGCGTCTGCGTGCACATCCGGTCCTGTTGGTGCTTGCCTCAGGGGTCTTGTTTATGCTGCCCCATCTGGCCAATCCCGAAATGAGCAACGCATTGGGTGGGCAACTGCCCATGGCGTTGAACTACTTTTTGATGGGCGTCGGCTTGGGTTGGGTGAGTCTGCGTGACGATGGCGTCGAGCGTGCCATTGGCATCCATGTCGTCAACAACCTCTATGCAGGGGTCGCAGTGGGATATGCCAATTCAGTCCTTTCTACACCGACGTTCTTCGAGGCGAATGTCATCGATGGCTGGTTTGGCGTGGGAGCCATTGTCTGCGCGTTTGCTGTGGTCCTAGCAATCAAACCCCGACCTTGAGTTTTGGACGAGACTGCCAGCGCTCCACAGCGAGCGTTGGCAGTTTTTCTGATTTTTTCATGAACTATACACATTTGCATAAATACTAACAACACTCGTATTCATTTTTTCGTAATGTTTACGGTGGGTTATGGAAAAGAAAAGCGTCTGCTGTTCGGTGCATTGTCGGGATGCAATCAGTCAGTACGATCGACTCATCCAGCACTACGAAAATCAGCAACAGTGTCGGCGAAAACGCATAAATCTCAGTGCACGGTGTGGGCCTGATTTCTCTACATTGCCGAGGGTTATGAATGAGATTACAATACAAGAACAAAACACTATTTCGACGAGGGATTCATGAGCAGCCGTTTTAGCGAGATGCGGATTTTCAGTGGCAGTGGCAATCCCGCCATTGCGCAGGCCATTGCAGATCGGCTCGGTGTGACCCTCGGTGACATCACGCTGACCAAATATCCGAACGACAACTTGTTTGCACGGCTGAACGAGAGCGTGCGCGAAAAAGACATCTTCATTGTGCAGTCACTGACTGCGCCGTTGAGTGATCGCATCATGGAGCTGTTGATTATGCTCGATGCGTGTCGGCGGTCTGCCGCCGGTCGGGTGACTGCGGTGTTGCCGTTTTATGCATATGGGCGGACCGACAAGCGCGATCAGCCACGTGTGCCGATTACTGCCCGTCTGATGGCCGATATGATTCAGACGGCTGGGGCACAGCAGGTCATAACCCTCGACCTCCATGCGGGGCAGATCCAAGGCTTCTTTTCGATCCCGGTCGATGAGCTGAGTGCGATGTCGTTGCTGGTACGCCACTTCCGCGAAAAGCATATCGACAACTACACCGTTGTCGCCCCTGATATGGGCTTTGCAAAGCGTGCTCGCAATTTTGCCGAGCAATTGGGGGTACCGTTGGCGATTGTCGAAAAGCGGCACCTCGATCACATCCACCCGTCGAACGAGAACGTGCGCCACGTCGAAGCGTTGAATGTCATCGGCGACGTCGAAGGGCGACACTGCATCCTCGTGGACGACGAAATAGCCACCGGCAATTCGTTGATTGCTGCGGCCGAGCTCTTGGTCGCGCGCGGTGCCACAGCGGTGTCGGCGGGTGTGGTGCATTCGATTATGGCCGGCAAGGCACTCGAGCGGTTGGCAGCCAGCCCGATTGGCGAGTTTGTGACCACGGATACCCTGCCGATTGCTGGCGTCGAGAAGTACCCCAACATCAAAGTGTTGTCGGTCGCGACGCTTTTGGCCGAGGTGATCCAACGGATTCACAGCGGTATTTCGGTTGATTCGATTAACCTGTTCCAGCGGACACAACGGCATTAGAAGTTATCAGTTATCAGAAATTAGTTATCAGTGAGTAGCTAGTAGTGAGTAGTTAGTAGCTAGTAGTGAGTAGTTAGTAGCTAGTAGTGAGTAGTTAGTAGCTAGTAGCTAGTAGTGAGTGGTTAGTAGTTTCGTGATTTGGTTGTGCGGGGAGTGACCCGATCCTTTTGTCGCATACCGCGGATTTCGCTGTGCGAATCAGCTCCGCTGATGGATAAACGTCTACTGCACCAAAGGAGGCGCGATGAAGGATCAACTCGCAATTGCTGGGGGAACGCCAGTCCGTGCGAACGGGTACCCGGAATGGCCTGTCCATGATGAAGCAGACGAGGCAGTGTTGCTCGAAGCCCTGCGCAGTGGGCGTTGGGGCGGTTACCCCGAGCCAGGTCCATATAATGCACGCTTTTGTGAGGCGTTCGCAGCCTTTCAAGGGGCCAAACACGGCATATTGATGGTCAACGGCACAGTGACGATGGAGGTCGCCCTCAAAGCACTCGGGATCGGTTGGGGCGACGAGGTTATCGTGCCCGGGTTGACCTTTGCCGCAACCGCATATGCACCGATGGCTGCTGGTGCGTTGCCGGTGGTCGTCGATGTCGAGCCCAAGAGCTGGGGTCTCGATGCCGAGGCAGTCGAGGCAGCGATTACACCACGGACACGCGCGATTATCCCGGTCCATGCCGGACAAATCGTCTGTGATATGGATGCACTGACTGCGATTGCTGCCAAGCATAATCTGCACATCATTGAGGACTGCGCACACAGCCCCGGCAAAATGTGGCGTGGCCGCGGTGTTGGTACCTTTGGGGCTTTCGGGTCGTTTAGTCATCAAAGCTCCAAAATCCTCAC
>CANHPK010000083.1 GCA_947462525.1 Roseiflexaceae bacterium
CGCCCTTTTCGTCGCTCCAGACCAAAGGAGCGTTGACGTTCGAGCCGACCGTGGTGTGGTTGCAAATGCCGAGCGAAGAACTCTACCAACGAATCGATGCGCGGGTGGATGCAATGCTGATGCAAGGACTGGTCGCCGAGGTACAGTCGCTCGTTGCGGCAGGCTATGGGTGGGCGTTGCCCGCCATGTCTGGCATTGGGTACCGCGAACTGCAACCCTATTTGGCAGACGAGTGCACGTTGGCAGGAGCAGTCCAGCGCATTAAATTCAATACACATGCGTTTGCGCGACGGCAGTCGACATGGTTCAGACGCTTTACTACAATCAATCATACGATGCCGTGTGCTATAGAGCAACTGTCATCTGTTTTTCATCGTCCAACGATTCGCGATTGATACAATGAAGAAGACAGAAAAGAGGTCAGTATGAACGATAGAACCAATCGTATCCGTAGTGTTGTTCTGACGAGCCTGATTGTCTGTGTCGCAGTGCTGTCGATAGTTCTGTTGCCGAACGCCACGGATGCAAGCACTCGTGCATATGAACCGTCTAAGGGTTGCTTTTGGCGTCAAGCAAACGGTGTTGCGCATCGTTATGAGATTGTGACGTACTACAAAGATGTAACCTGGAACCAAGCCGATATGTTGGCGTCACAACGCACGTTCCGTGGTGTGCGTGGGTACTTGGCTACAATTACCAATGGGTCAGAGGACTGGTGTGTGCGGACCGCGATCCTGAACCTGTCGGGATTGCGCTGGCCAGATGCCACCGGGGCGTGGATTGGTGCCAATAGTTACGCTGCTGTCGGTGTTTTTCGCTGGACGGGCGGACCTGAGAAGGGCATGGTGCTCAAAAATTCGGTTTTTCTTTGGCATACCTACCAGCCCGATAACAACGTTGCTGAACGATGTGTCGGCTACATGTATCGCGATGGTTGGGTGGCAGGCAATAATTATCCGTGCGATGCAGTGACCACTAACCCGTTCTTCCGTGACAAGATGAAGCGTTTTGTGGTGGAGTACGCTGCCCGAGGGACCATCCTGAACTAGCGATGTGTTCGAAAGTGGTTTTTCCATACACAAGCGGCGAACGTTTTGTGGAGTACGCAAACAAAATCAAACAGACTCAACCCCTCAGGGTTCCAATGAGTGATGTGTCGCGAGTTCGCAAGAGTTCCGCGTTCGAGTGTAGCCGGAGTTTTTGCGATCTGTTTCTTGTAATGATGTTCATTGAAACAACCGATTTAATGTCAAAACCCTCCCCACGTTCGTGGGGAGGGTTTACTTTTGCAGTTAGTAGTTGCAGTTCCCACTGTCGTCGAGATATTGCTTGTACACAATTTGGACGACGGTGTCTGTGGCGATCCCTTGCATGGGATCCCACTCCTGGTTGAATTCGTACCCAATCGGATAGACCGCATTGATGAACGTCAAATCGCGCCCAGTGCGTGAGGTAACCCATGCTTCGTTGGTCAGGTTGGACATCGACTGTGTCTGGCGCGAATTTGGATTCACCCGGAAACCCTTGGCCTTGAACAGCCCATTCACGGCAATGATTGCTTCTTCGGGTGAGCGTTTGGTGTAGTACGTCGCATGACAGGCATCGTTGATGCCGACCGGGACGGCGTCATCGAGCAGTACCAACGCACCTTCTTCGGGTGGTGCGGCTGGTCGTGAAGGGGTAGGTTGATTGATGTCGAGTTGCGTAATTGCACTGTCAGATTGTCGATTGCCACACGCGCTGAGTGTGCTTGCAACCAGGACAAGTGCGATAACGATGGTTCGCGTGGACAGCATGGCAGTTCCTTTTCGGTTGGATATTGGGATTCGCGCAGGGTTCACTCGGGGCTTTGGCACCGTTATGCGGTGGTCACCGCATGGTCTTGACTGATGAAATGGACAGAACTTTTGGCAGATTCGAGGATGGTCAGTAGACCACTCCCTGGGTGGACCGCGCCACCGACGAAATAAAGCCCTGGCAGCCAGTCTGCGCGGATATGCGGACGCAACGGACCGAGTTGTCCCCAGTCATGCCCAAGGTTGAACACCGCGCCAATGTGGGTGCGGAACTCGTTCTGCCAGGTATCGGCGACATAACAGGTTTCGCTGACAATATGGTCAGAAATATCTCCGTACCCGAGTTCGTGCAATCGTGAAATGATGTAGTCGCGATACCCTTGTTTGTGTTCATTCCAATCAACACCATGACTGGTATTGGGAATCGGTACGAGCACAAATATGGTGCTATGTCCCTCAGGGGCATTGCCTGGGTCGAGCATCGTCGGGTTGCAGACATAAAACGACGGATCCGTTGTATCGAGTGCTGAGTCATCGACGAATGGTGGTTCGGTGCTCCGGATGTGTTCGGACAAGTAAAGTTGGTGATGTGGGGCATCGGGGTAGGTTTTGTTGACCCCCAGATACAGCATAAATGTCGAACACGAAAACCGCATGGAGTCGAGTTTTCTGTTGGTGTATGGACCGCGTTGTTCGGGCGTCAATATGTGGTTCAATGCATAGCCAAAGTCTGCATTGGTAACCACGATCTCTGCGGATACTTCGGTGCCGTTCTCCAAACGGATGCCACGGACACGGTTTTGGGAGGTCAGGACCCGTGCGACCGGTGTATTGTAGTGAATGGTCACACCAAGGTCAGTCGCTGCTTTTGCCAAACCGCGTGAAAGAGCGGTGAATCCACCTTTGGGATGCCAGATGCCATCGTTGAATTCGAGCCACGAGACAAGGCTGAAGACGCTCGCAGATTTTTTGGGATGCATGCCTAAGTACTTGGAAGGGTACGCCATGGCATAACAGAGTTGTTCGTCTTGGAAGTAGTTGAAGTAATGGTCGTAGAGTGACTCCCACGGCCGGAAGGTGAGCGCGGTGATTATTTCACGAGGATTGAGATATCCCAAAATGGAACGGACCGGCGTCCCCAAATATGGAGCATAACCAGCATCGTTTTTGCGGATATGCTCGCTGTACCAGGCGTCAAAACGTGCGGGCAAATCAGCTCGCCGGGCTGCCAACTGCGTCTTGAATGCATCGAGATCAGAGGTGAGGTCGATAATGGACTTGTCCCAAAACTTCAGGCGAGTGTTGGGATCGACACGTAGCAAGGTGACATAATCGTCGAAGCGAAGCCCACAGAACGAAAAGAGCTCTTCGTAGACACGAGGCACTTGCAGGATCGACGGACCGGTATCGAAGTGATAGCCGTCCTTCGAAAACCCGCGCATACGCCCACCTGGGACTGCTTCGGCTTCGTATACATGGACATCATAGCCAGTCTTCGCAAGACGCATCGCAGTGGCAAGGCCACCAGGTCCTGCGCCAATAATGAGAACGGGTTGCTTCGCCATCTGTGCCCCTTGTCTGTATCTGCTATCTCGAGTGTATTTGCGTTAGGGTATTGCGTACCGGGTGATGGTGCCATCACGATGCCCAACCGATATCTCGGTACCGGCGGGATTGGCTGCGAGTACGGTAATGCCATCGTCTTGTGGGAGTGTCACCAAGATTGTCCCATCGGTATAATAGAGGTGTACATCGCCATTAAAATCGGCTGCGACAATGACATCACTGTTGGGTAGCGTCGTCATCTGCATGTAGCCTTCGGCTGGTGGAGCAGTCAGTGTTTTGACTGCGTCTGCAGCATTCAGCGTCCGCAATTCGATCGTGTTTGCATTGGTCAGGACGGCGATGGTCGTGCCACTTGCCATAAACTCAACACGATAGACCGCTTCGTTGGCACGATACAGAAGGCTGCGTGCGTTCAAATCCCAGATTTCGTAGCCAGGGTTCTCGCCGCCGCCGCGCAGTGCCATTTTGGTGCCGTCGGCGCTAAACTGGATGTTGGTAATGGTCTGGAGCGTGGTCTGTAGGGTTGCGGGTGTCCCGAAACTGTCAGTACGCCAGAGTTGCACGCCGTCAACGCCACCGACCACCAAATACGTGCCATCGGGGCTGCATGCGACCGACAACGGCACACCGATAATTCCACCAAGCGGTTGCGGCGTTGTGGATTGTGGGGTATAGAGATTCACTCCATTTGTACCATCAATCAACGCAAATTGGTCACTGCCCATGAACGCAAATGACTGCGCACCCGATATTGAACCAGACAAGAACGTGCTTTGATTCTTGGTTGTGGTGTGCAAACGTACCAAACCATTGAAACCAGAAATGGCAAGGACTTCTGCACCTGTCTGATTGTCTCCTTTGGGTGCGTAGGTCAGCTCGAGTGGAATGCCGGTGCCGACACGAAGCGTTGTGATTTTTTGGGTGGTCATATCCCAGACCAGCAACTTGCCTTCTTGATCGCTCGCGCTGACGAGACGATTACCATTCGGCTCGAGGGAGATCCCAAAAATCCCCAACGCATGTTCGTTGTACTGCGCCGTTTGGGTGCCGGAGCGCATATCCCAGACCGTCAACAAGCCATCGAGTCCCGAGCTGTACAGGATCGACTGATCACTGTTGAGTGCGAGGCCGCGTATGGTAATCCAGCCCGTATGTGCCGACAATGTGCGGATGACCGTGCCGGTCTGCGCATCGAGGATGCGCACACTCCCGTCGGTTGCTCCGACGATGAGTTGTTTGTCGTCTTTGGTCCATAGGAGTGCTGTTGCCCAATAGCGTGAGCCGTCAGACGCGGCGCTGTTGCTGGCAGTCTGGTACGAAAAGTCTTGGATTTGTTGACCGGATGCCAGATCCCACCGTCGTACCGTGCCGTCACGCGCAGCGCTGGCTAATTCGTTGCCGTTTGCTGACCACACCAAACCGCCGATGAGGTCGGTGTGGCCGGTGAGTGTTTGGATGGTGCGCTTTGTGGTCAGATCCCATATGCGGATGCTGAGGTCGGTACTCCCCGAAGCAAGGTATTTGCCATCAGGACTAAACACCACGTTGCGGATCCACCCTTCGTGGCCACGAAGGGTGTAGGCCTCGGCACCTTGTTTGGTGTCGTACACATGGATGATCGAATCATTGCTCGCCCCACTGGCCAGAAAGCGACTGTCCGGCGACCAACTCATGGTCGTGATGTCGCCGACGTGACCGTCAAAGCGTTGCATGACGGTGAGTTGGGTAGCCTCGTGGAGTGAAACAGTATTGCCGGTGGCTACTGCCAGGAGCTCGCCATCTGGTGCCCATGCGACTGGTCCGAAGGTGGTGTTGGTTATGACACCCGTAGCCGCCAAGGTTGCTGCATTTGCCTCAGAAATGGGTTGGTTGCTCGCTTGGATGGATGGTTGTGGCGTCGGAGTCGCTGCTACGATAGCCTTGCTGACGCTGGGCATGGCCGTTGGACTCGTAGCAGCGGAATTAAAAGACCGAAACAGTTCTCCGTCGTACAACGAACGCAGTGGGCTTCCTGGCAGTACCAAGAGCAGCACGACGCACAACATTATAGCGACGACCGTCAGCGTTGCTGCCAACGCAACCACACAGCCGAGTCTCAGACTCGGTGTCGATGCAGGAGGAGTTACAGCTGCGGTGAGTACTGGGACATTGCCGGGGATCATGTTGGCAGAGGAGCCCTGTTCGCCATCGGTTGTCCCAAAACTGGCAGGGAGTGATTGCTCAATCGAAGGGGCACTGGCCCCGAGAATGGCCATGGTTTGCAGTGCGGCCTGCATTTCTGTGGCGCGCTGGTAGCGGTTCGATGGCTTGTCTTGCATACCGCGGGTCAATACTGCCTCCCACATGTCGCTGAGGGTGGGAACAAGAGACCGTGGCGATACGTAGCGTGCACCCAGCGCGAGTTGTTCGCTGGTAAGTGGCGCAACCCCCGTTGATGCGTGGTAGGCAATCGCACAGACGGCATACAGGTCGGTCGCAGGCGACGCATCTGCGGTACCTGCTAATTCGGGTGCACGATACGGCGATGCACCCCGTGCGAGGCCACGCAGGCTCACAAATGGCAAAACGAGCCAGCTCCCATCGTCTGCTACCAATATGTCAGCCAACGTGGGGACACGCATATACACCGGTGTCGGCATCGCATGCAGTGACGTCAGGACCGTGAGCAGTGTGGTGGTTTGACCAATGACTTCAGCCTCGCTCATCGGGCCGTTGCGCATGCGCAGGGTTTGGCCGAGGGTGTGGGCATTCGGAGCCGAGGCTACTGCGGTGAACCCGTTTTCGTCGCTATAGGTGTCTATCAGGGTGCACATACCGGAGATGGTGCGACCCTTCAATGCAGTGGCTGTAGTGGTCAGTGCGTCTCGATCTGCCGGAGCGAGAGGAGACCATTCTGCAACATAGACGAGGGCAGCGGTTTGTTCGTCGCGGCAACACGAGACCACTACCCCTGCGGTGTCGTCGACCGTGTATATCACACGGTATCGTCCGTGGATGATGCGTTCTGGAAGGGTCATGGAGATCCTCTCTCGGGCAATTACAAAAGCACTGGTTCGGTAATGGTACCAGCCTGTTCGGCAGCAACGACGCGATCAACCACTCGTCGCGCACTCCTGATGGAACCTTCGATAGATGCCATGAATTCTTGCTGGGTGTAATCACCTGTCAGAAAGAAATTCGGAATAGGTGTTGCCTGATCGGGTCGATAGCGTTCGACACCGGGGCGAGCGGCGTAGACCGAGTTGGGGATGCGTACGATGTGCGATTTGATCAACGTCGCGCCGATTGCTTCGGGGTGCAGACCGGTGAACTCTTTGATGACCAGCGCGAGGATTTCTTCATCGCTCATGGGGAACAGTTTTTCGGCGGGTGCGACGACTAATTCGATAATCGACCCTGTGCCCTTGTGATAATCAGGTGACACAGTAGCAAGGTCTGCATATACGCTGATGTGTGTCCCAGCGCTGAAAATCAGGTTATCGATGTTGGTCACAACCCG
>CANHPK010000084.1 GCA_947462525.1 Roseiflexaceae bacterium
CCGCACCGTCGCGTCTGCGGCGGTGCGGATTTTTTGAGTGAGAGGTGACACCATGCGACGATTCATCATCGGATTGCTGTTTGGGTTGTTGGCCGGCAGTGTGGTCGGGTATTGGTGGCTGCGCCGGATCGGTAAGTTGGACGACCCGGCGAGCTTTGTCGGGCAGATTGTCAAAACTGCACGGGAAGCAGCTGCTGCCCAAGAAGCCCAATTGTGGGCGCGCTACCAGCAGGCCCAAGTCAACACCAAACCCGCAGCCAGCGACGACGATATGTTGGGGATCTAGAAGGGTGACACCATGCTTCGTCGTGCACTCCGGACCATTCATGCAGACAAGCGCTGGTGGCATGCCATCGGATTGGGTGGGCTGTGTAGCCTGACGCTTTTTGGGCACCCGCTGGCAGCCGGCCTCGTGGTCGAACACATGGACAACACCCGCAAAGGGTATGCATCGCCTTTGCCGCCGTTCTACGATTGGACGACGCGCTGGTTGATGGGCTTATTTGCCGTGTTGGTCGATTTCGTCTATTTCGTGATGCCGCTGATGCTGATGGGGTTGCTCTTCTTCTGTGGCGGACTGACGATGCTGATGGCGCGCTCAGACGAGGGGCAGTTCGGCATATTGGGTGTCATCGGTGGGGCGCTCATCGCCTGGTGGCTGTTTGTTTTTTTGACGGGCGTGTCGGCCGTGGGGCGTTTGGTCTATCTGGATGATAGCGGTCCCGAGCGGGCACTGACGTCGTTCCCCCTGCGCGAGGCGTTGCGACCATATGCACGGCGATACTACGCCAAAGCACGCATCCTCAGTCTGCCGCTGTACATCGCGCCGCTGGTGTGTGCCGCACTGGTGCCACTGGTGTTGCGGCTCGATTCGGTATGGGGTGTCAGCGCTGCACTTGTCCTGATTTGGCTGTTGTTCAGCAGTTTGGTCTATGCCCACATTGGCACGATGCTGATCTACGGTGAAGTCAATAACGAACTCCAGCAGAGTGACCATGCCCGACCGTTGTTGGGTGCATGATTTGACCGCGAAAAAGCCCCTCTCCTTCAGTCACACGAAGGGGAGGGGCTTTTGTGTGCGTGCGTTTACTGGAGCAGGGCAAATGTGCCGCTGGTGAGAAAATGCTGCAGACGCAGTTCCATTCGCCGACAGTACTCGGGGATGAATGCACGTTCGCCGGCCGACTCGATGACCAGCAAATCGTTGAACAGCAAGACCCCGCGAGCCATCAGTAGCGTCTCGAAGACTGCATCGCTGACCGGCGGAACGGGGCTGACCTGGGCATAGCCCGCCCGGATGTGCTGCTCGGCACCTGGTATGTCGCGGACATAGTATGACGAGATGGCCAGGTCTTGGATGGGCCAGCCCAGCCCCGCATCGTCGAAGTCGAAGACACTCAACTGTTCCGCGTGCCACATCAGGTTGTAGCCGTGCAAATCGGCGTGGATGGGCTGCACAGCAAACTGCTGATCGAGGTGCGCGTAGACGGTCGTGATCTGGGCGATTGCGTGCGCGACCATATCTTGTAGCCGCGGCGTCACGCTCGGGTGCGTGCTTGTGCTGATGGATTCGGGGCTGTTCATCCACAGGGTGTTGACGAGCGGGAATGCTGCGTTGCCCTGCGGCGACCAGTGTGCGCTGTGGCGATGCAACTGGGCCATGGTGTGGCCCAATGCCGTCAACTGCGCGACGCGCGGTTTTTCACCGACGATGCGGCCGGGGAGCCAATGCGACAGTGTGGCTGGTATGGCTCTGTGGAGCGCTGCGACGGGCAATTCGATGGCCCAGTCGCCGGCGGCGGTTTTGTGCGGAGGAGCGACGTTGACGTGTCCGTCGGCAGCGAGTGCATCGATCCACTGCAGTTCGGCTGCCAGCCCGGCCGCATCGCGCAGGGAATTGGTACCGAGGCGCAGGGCGTAGCGTGCGCCGCTGGATGTCGTGACGGCGTAGGTCGTATTGAAGCCGTGATTGACCATGCGCAGCGTATGCGGCACGATATCGAACTGGGTACAGGCATGCAGTGCGACCGGCCGGAGCAGGACGAGTTGTTGGCGCTGGGTCAAGTCGGCAAAGGTGACGGACATAGGTGGATTCTCCGACGGCAGTATTCGTCGCTATAATGGATGCATCAGCCCTTTTGTTCAGTATATCAAGGACGCAACAATGTCGATTGCAATTATCGTCCACGGCGGTGCCTGGGCTATCCCTGACAACGAGGTCGCACCGCACCGCAATGGGTGCCGCAACGCCCGCAATGCAGGCTGGGACGTACTGGCCGCCGGCGGGAGCGCCATGGACGCCGTCGAGGCGGCTGTGCGTATCCTCGAAGACGACTCCACCTACGATGCCGGCGTTGGTTCGGTGCTGAATCGCGGCGGTTTCGTCGAGCTCGATGCGGCAGTGATGGACGGTGATCAACTCTTGTATGGCTCGGTCGCCGGTGTACGCCGCGTCCGCAACCCTATCTCGCTCGCCCGCCACGTGCTCAACAGCCCAGCCGGGATGTTGGTTGCCGAGGGCGCCGAGCAGTTCGCGGTCAAGCGCGGCATCAAACTGTGCGACCCCGAAGACTTGATTGTCGACCGCGAATTCGCCATCTACCAAGACCTCGTGCGCACCTACGACGAATCCAAAGATACCGGCGCCACCCCACCCCCGGGTGAGCGTAATGCCGCCATCCAGGCAGGTGGTTGGCCGGCCCCCAGCATGGACCGCCCCGGCGACACCGTCGGGTGTGTGGCCATCGACAGCAATGGCTGGGTTGTCGCCGGTACGTCGACCGGTGGGACCGGCCACAAACTCGTGGGCCGCGTCGGCGATGCACCACTGTTGGGTGGTGGCTTGTATGCGATGAACGAGCTCGGTGGCTGCTCGACCACAGGTTGGGGCGAGTCGATTATGCGCATTCTGTTGGCCAAAACAGCCGTTGACTACCTGGCCGATGACTGCCATCCCCAAATCGCCGCCGACCGGGCCATCCAGCGGCTCGCCGATCGCGGCAAAGGCACTGCAGGGTGTATTTTGTTGGATCGCCACGGTCGGCTGGGATGGGCGTTCAATACACCGCGGATGGCACATGCCTGGCGCACGGCCGATGGCCGTGACGGCGACGGCGTCTAGGAGTGACCGGCGTGTGGAACTTGATGCAGCACAGGCTACGGCAGATGCGTTTTCGCACTGCCGTAGCACTTTATGTGGGCTGCGTGGTGCTCTTTTTTGTGCCGTATTGGGGTATGGGGCAGGTGATGGCGCCGAGTTGCCGGTCGACGGTACTCGGGTTGACACAGCCCGGCGCGCAGCTGGATCCCTGCGGCCTGCAAAAATTCGCTGACTTCGATAGCGAATTCGTCCCCGAGGTCTATAACCAAATCCACAGCCCGCACACGGGCATGCTGGTGTTGCGCAACACCGCGACTGAGTATGGTCGGTCGGCCAAACACATTACGGGGAACACGCCAGCCAACATCTACACCTGGGTGATCTACCAGCTCAGCGCTGACCCGGTACTGATTTTGATGATATTGACGAGCACGCTGACCGGTTGTGCCGGTCTGTTTGTGTTGTTCCTCTGTCGCGAGTGGGAGCTGTTGCCGCTGGCGGGATGGGGGGCAGCGCTGTTGACGGCGCTGAGTCCGTTTGTCAGCTACTGGCAGACCTACCCGATGCATGTGGCCACGGTCTGTTGGAGCACTGCACTGCTCTGGGGCATTGTGCGCGTCTTCAAGAAGGGCGACGTCGTTGCTGCAATGATCCTGTTGCTCGGCGGATATAGCCTGCTGTTGATGGGCTACCCGCAAGCAATCGTCTATGTGCTGTGGATGTTGGTCGGCGCAGTGGTGCTGGCAGGGTGGCCGTTGCTGGTGACACGGGACTATCGGCGCTGGCGACGCGGCGTCGCAATCCTCGCCGGCATGGCGCTTCTCGCACTGGTGTTGGTAGCGCCTGCATACGTCGACGTCTATCGCTCCTACCTGCAATCGGCGCGAGTGACCGCGCCGGATACGTATTTTTTGCAGTACATCCTACGTATCGAGCACGCCTGGGTGGTGCTGTTGTATGTTGCGGCGCACACGGTGCCCGAACTCTATGGTAATGCTACTGATGTGACCTACCCGTTCCGCACCGACGGCTTTGCATTGACCGTCGTGACCGTTTGGATAGTGGCGATAGCGCTCTGGCGGCAGTATGCGCGGGTATGGTGGTGGGCGCTGTCGGCTGGTGTGCTCGTGCTGCTGTCGGTGTCGCCGCTGTGGTTTGGGGCGTTGATGCGGGCGCTGCCGGGGTTTACGTTGTCGCAGTGGACCCCGCATTGGAATGCAATGCTACCGCTCACCGTCCTGTACGCCTACGGCCTGCATGCAGCGTTGCAGGACGATGCACGTCCCCACACACGTTGGGCGTCGGCCTTGTTGTTGCTGCCGTTAGGATGTATCGGCGCAGGGCTGATTGTGGCGCAGTGGTATGCGGTATCGATTGCGCCGTGGCGACTGGTCGCTCTGATTGGGCAAGTCGTGTTGGTGGCGCTGTGGCTGTCGAAGCGGCACCCCGCATGGATTGTCGCTGCGCTCGTCATCACCGTCCTCCTCAGTGCAGTGCCGTTGCAGACGCGGCTGCCCGTAGCCGATGTACAGCAGAGTAGCCCACTGGTTGCCGCGCTCCAGCGATTTGTACCGGCAGGTGCACGGTATGCCATCGTAGACCCAGGGCTGAACTATGTCCTAACGCCCAACATCAATCGCCTCTATGACGTGGCGTCGGTGCACACCTACAACAACTTCACCCCGCCGGCATACGCCCAGGTCATTGCGGCGTTGGGTGGCAAGACAACATTCTATGGCAAATTCAACACCGAAGTGGCGCCTGTCTACGACACGACAGCGTTCTGGATGAGCAACGTGGCTGTGGTTTTGGCGCGTGAGCGTATCGACGATGGCAACCTGCGGCCACTGGGGACGTACGGTCCGGCCCAGGTCATGCAGGTGCAGCAGCGCATGGGACCGTTTTGGCATACTGCGCTGACTGCGACCCCGTATGGCCAAGACATCCGCATTGTCGACTATCGTCAGCGGCCACAATACCCGGTAACCAACGTGCAAGACCAAAACGATACCATCACGGCGACGATAACCCCACAGCAACGGCCGACGTTGTTTGTGCACAGCACCTTGGCTGCGGCGGAATGGCGGGCAGACGTGTATGATGGCACGCAGTGGCTGGCGGCACGAACCGTCAGCGTGAATGGGGTGTTCCAGGGTGTCGTCATTCCGGCTGGTGTACAGATGGTGCGCCTCCGTTGGGTAAACGCTGTGCAATGGATGTGGGTGTCTCATCTGGCGTGGGGTGGGATTTGGCTCTGGTATGTGGTTTGGCTGGTGCGTCGGTACCGGTCGCGGAAAAACGATTAGGAGGATACCATGCGTTCTGATCTCGAAATCGCCCAGGCAGCCACGGTACGTCCCATTGGCGCAATCGCTGCTGCAGCCGGGATCGAAGAGCAGTACCTCGAGCCGTATGGTCGGTATATGGCGAAAATAGACACTGCCGCCATTCATGGTGCGCGCACGGCGCGCTACGTGGTCGTCACCGCCATCACCCCCACGCCATTAGGAGAAGGAAAAACCACCACCACCATCGGCCTTGGCCAAGCACTGTCGCAGCGCGGGCATCGGGCAGTGGTGGCGATCCGCCAGCCATCGATGGGACCGACCTTTGGCATCAAAGGAGGAGCTGCCGGTGGTGGCTACAGCCAAGTGGTGCCGATGGAGCAGTTCAATCTGCACCTGACCGGCGACATCCATGCCATCGGCGCGGCGCATAATCTGCTGGCCGCGATGATCGACAACCATTTGCACCACGGCAATGCGCTGGGCATCGACCCGTATTCGATCCGCTGGCCGCGCGTCATGGACATCAGCGATCGCGCCCTGCGTAATATCGTCGTCGGCTTGGGTAGCAAAGCCGATGGCCCGCCGCGCCAAGTCGGCTTCGACATCACGGTCGCCTCCGAGGTGATGGCCGTATTGTCACTGTCGCGCGACATCCACGATCTGCGGGCGCGGCTGGCACGGATGGTAGTCGGCCAGCGCAAAGACGGGACTCCCGTCACCGCCGAGGATCTCAAAGCGGCCGGCGCCATGACGGTGCTGTTGCGCGAGGCACTCAAACCCAATCTGCTCCAGACGCTCGAAAACTCGCCGGCCTTCGTCCACTGCGGTCCCTTCGCCAACATCGCCCACGGCAATTCGTCGGTGATGGCCGATCGCGTTGCCCTCAGCCGGGCAGAGTATGTGGTGACCGAGAGCGGCTTCGGGGCCGATATCGGCTTTGAGAAATTCTGTCATATCAAATCACGTGTCTCGGGCGTGACGCCCGACGCTGTCGTACTCGTCGCCACCATCCGCGCGCTCAAAGCACACAGCGGCCGCTACAAAATCGTCGCCGGCAAACCGCTCGACCCGGCCCTGCTCCAGGCCAATGCCGACGACGTGGCGGCAGGCTGTAGCAATCTGACCGCCCAAGTCGCCAATGCGGCGCGCTTTGGTCGGCCGGTCGTGGTGGCACTCAACCGGTTCCCCACTGATCACGCCGAAGAAATCGCCGTGGTCAAAGAACGTGCAATGGCTGCCGGTGCTTTTGCTGTGGTCGAAAGTTCGGTCTTTGCAGACGGCGGCGCCGGTGGACTGGCGCTTGCCGAGGCAGTCGAACGGGCCTGCACCCAACCCGGCGAGTTCCGCTATCTGTACCCGCTCGAGGCATCGTTGACGACCAAAATCGAAACACTGGCGAC
>CANHPK010000085.1 GCA_947462525.1 Roseiflexaceae bacterium
TAGCCAGCATGCTCAACATCGCAGTCCGGAGCGCGCGCGACACTGACGTCGACGCGGTAAGCACCATCTACAATCAAGGGATTGCCGATCGTATTGCGACCTTCGAGACGCGGTTGCGGACCCCAGACGAACTGTTGCCCGTGGTGACATCCGGTCAGTTCCCGTGCATGGTTGCCACCGTAGCCCGGACTGTTGTCGGCTTTGCCAGTACGTCGGCCTATCGCGAACGGGCGTGTTATGCCGGTGTGGCGGAGTTTTCGATTTATATCGAGCGCAGTTGGCGCGGTCAAGGCATTGGCGTTGTGTTAATGGACGGGCTGTGTCAATCCGCGCAGACGCAGGGGTACTGGAAGCTCTTATCGCGGGTATTCGTCGAAAACACTGCGAGCCGACGGATGTTGGCACGTGCCGGATTCCGCGAGGTCGGCATCTACCAGCGGCATGCGCAGCTCGAGGGCAACTGGCGTGATGTGGTTATCGTCGAAAAGCTGCTCGATGAACCTTCTCAATAACCTCTCATCCAATTCGTACCGCCGTACATCCACAACCTGTTACGATACGTAGCAAAGATGAGTGTCTGCTATAAATCGCATCACTTCTGAATGAGTCACCACCGTGGTGCCTCTGATTCGCTCGAATCACGAAGGAGTTGTCTATGCACATCCCCGATGGGTATCTGAGTCCGTCCACCTGCGCCGCCATGTTTGCCGCTTCAACGCCGTTTTGGTATGTTGCCAGCGCACGCATCAAAAAGACCCTCTCCATGCGGATGGTTCCCCTGTTATCCGTTTTTGCCGCCTTCTCGTTCATCATCATGATGTTCAATCTGCCCTTGCCAGGCGGGACCACGGGTCACGCAACCGGCGCCGCGCTCGCTGCCATTGTGCTCGGGCCTTGGGCTGCAGTCATATCGGTTTCGATTGCTTTGATCATCCAAGCCGTGTTCTTCGGTGATGGCGGCATCCTCGCCATCGGTGCGAACTGCTTCACCATCGCAATTGTTGGCGTCTTTGTGGCCCATTACACCAACCGCATTGTCGCCGGCAATAGTGCAGTCGATTCATCCCGACGCGTGATTGCGGCGGGCATTGCCGGGTATCTGTCCATCAATGCTGCAGCATTCGCCACGGCCGTGCTGTTTGGTATCCAGCCGATGTACTTCACCGACAGCAACGGTGCACCGTTGTATGCCCCATACCCGCTCGACATCGCCATCCCCGCCATGATGATTGGCCACATCGGCATCGCCGGCTTCGCCGAGTTGATTGTGACCGCTGGTGTCATCGGCTACCTCCAAAAAAACGACATCAGTCTGCTGAGCATCGCACAGACGGGCGTCCCAGCTGCCGCCAATGCAGCAGTTGCATCGGGCTGGCAGGGTGCGCGCCGCATGTGGTTGGTGATTGCCACCTTGCTGGTCTTGACCCCACTCGGGCTCATTGCCGCTGGTACCGCCTGGGGCGAATGGGGTGCCGAGGAACTCGTTGCACTCGACGGCGGGCAGACAATAACCGCCGCACCAACCGGGCTTTTGCAGTATGCAGCAATCTGGGAGGCACCTGTCCCAGACTATGCCGTGTCATTCCTTTCGTCTGAACAGCTGGGGTACATATTGTCCGGTGTGATGGGCGTTGGTCTGATTATTTTTACCATGCTGGTATCGACGTACATTGCCGCACGCTTTACCCGTCGTAACGAACATTCCAACCCCTAATCGAACCAACGTGCGCATCAGCGCATGCTCAGACGGGACGTATCGTACATACGTCCCGTTTGCTATCGAGGAGTCCCTGCATGGGCGGTGAGGCACATCACGGCAAGCGCCGTGGCAATTTCATACAACGGACCATCGATGCGCTCGCCGAAACTCTCGAGCGCTCGCTCTATGCCGAACAGCTCGCCGAGGGTGGCGGGCTTTTGCAACGACTAGACCCACGGGTCAAACTCGTAGCGATGCTGGGCTTCATTATCTGTGCGGCTGCATCACGCAATCTGCCAGTGGTCGTTGCGATCGCAGTGGTCGCCCTCGGCCTCGCTCTCGTGTCGCGCATCCCGTTTCGATCGCTGATGCCGGTCTGGATCGGCATGTTCATCTTTAGCGGGTTGATAGCCGGTCCGGCGATTTTCCTCACTCCTGGTCCGAGCCTGGCGACTGTTCCATGGTTGGGCTGGCAGGTCAGTAGTTATGGGGTGCGCAGTGCTACCCTATTGATCTTGCGCTCCGAGGTAAGCATCACGTTCTCTGTTATTCTGGTGATGACAACCCCGTGGATCCAGGTGATGAAGGCAATGCGCGTGGTCGGCGTGCCGACCACGGTCGTGGTTATTTTGGGGATGACGTACCGCTACATCTTTCTCATGCTGCAATCTGCGAGCGACATGTTCGAAGCACGACAAAGCCGTGTCATCGGCAAGCTCAGTAATGCAGATGCACGACGCCTCGCCTCGGCCACCGTTGGTGTGCTGCTGAGCAAAAGTTTTCAACTAAGTAACGATGTCTATTTGGCGATGCAGTCGCGTGGTTTTCGCGGCGAGGTATACACGCTCGACGAGTTTCGCCTTGGGCGCAACGATTACATTGCCATTCCGATTGCATTGGTCATCATCGTATCCGGGATTTGGTTCGGTTACGTCTAGACGAGGGCACCATGGACGCGATATTTACACTCGACAACATCCGATATGACTATGCCAACACCGCACAACCCGCATTGCGCGACGTGTCGATGTCGATTCTGCGCGGTCAGCGTGTGGCGATTATGGGCGCCAACGGATCCGGCAAATCGACGTTGTTGCGCATCTTGGACGGCTTGTATTTCCCCAAAAGCGGCACCGTTACCGCGTTTGGCGAGCCCCTCGACGAGCATCATCTGATGGAAGACGCCTACGCACACGCCTTCCGGCGCCGGGTTGCGTTTGTCTTTCAAAATCCGGATGTGCAGTTGTTCAACCCGACCGTCTACGATGAAGTTGCCTTTGGGCCGTTGCAGATGCGCTGGGACAAGCAGAAAATAGCCCGCGCGGTCGCCGACACCCTCGACATGCTCGAGATCACGCACCTGCGCGACCGTGCACCGCATCGCCTCTCGGGTGGCGAAAAGAAGCGCGTCGCCATTGCGTCGGTGCTCATCCTCGACCCCGAGGTCATCCTGCTGGACGAGCCGACCGCTGCCCTTGACCCCAAAAGCCAAAGCATGGTAGTCGACTTCCTGGTCGGTTGGGCCAACTCCGGCAAAACCATCGTCACCGCCACCCACGACCTCGACACTGTGCCCGATATCGCCGACGACGCATACATCTTCCAACACGGTGCAATTGTGGCCCACGACACACCGGCCAACCTGCTCCGCAATCACGAATTATTGCTCGCGGCCAACCTCGTGCATGCCCATCATCACCATCACGACGGGGTGCCACACAGCCACCCGCACTTCCACCTTGGGCATGCCCACGAGCACTCCAGCGGGATCTAGCCTGTCGGGTCTACCCATCGCATAAACCATGCCGATAATTTGCGCTATGGTATGATAACGGTGGTATTTGGCAATACGATGGACAAAACGTTGCACAAAATTCCCTGGTCTTGGGTTATCGGTATTGTCTTAATCGCACTCATCGGTTGGCTCGGCTACAGCACACGGGCCGAACTGAGCGAGGCGTTGTATTTATTGCAAACCGCCGACCGGATATGGATAGGTGTTGCGTTTGCCACGATTGTCCTCGGCTTCGTCACCGCCGGCCTGATTTATGGGTCGGTATTGGCCGTGCTCGACCACAACGAGACATTCATCTGGTTGGCTGGCACTGCATTGGTCGGCATCTTGCTCAATCAAACCGTCCCGATGGGGAGTGTCGCTGCATACGCATTTCTGGTTGCCGCGTTGCGCCGCCGCGGTTTTCCATCGAGTAGTGTTGCGATTGTGGCAGGCACCGAGTTGTTGAGTTGGAACGGCGCCGCTTTGCTGCTGTTCAGCGGTGGCTTGCTGTACATTACGACGACTGCCAATTACCAGGCGACCTTCCCCATCATCACGGCGGTACTGCTCACCGGTCTGCTTGCGACTGCCGTCATCATCGCCGTCACCCGGCCCACATCGACGGTGTTGTCGTGGCTGGCGACCCTGCGCCGTTTGGTGGGACGTGCCGGCATCGATTGGGAGACGCGTTCGGTCGAACTCGTCGTCGAAGAAATCGGCAAAAGCCGATCCGTGTTTGCGGCACGCCCGTGGCGTCTGATACGCATTATTCTGTTGCAGATGTTGATCTTTGTGTTGCACGCTGCCGCGTTGACCGCGCTCTTGCGGAGCGTGCGCCTCGACGTGCCGTACTTCGACGTACTGGCTGCCTATGGCATGTCGCTCATCGTCAGTTTGTTTACTATTTTGCCGGGTGGCGGCGGCGCGGTCGAGGCGGCCTTGTCGTTTTCGCTCCATCTGCAGGACGTCCCACTGAAGGAGGCGCTCAGCGCCGCCATCCTTTTTCGTTTGCTCAGCTTCTGGCTTATGTTGCCCGTCGGTGCCGTCTTTTATCGCATCTTGACACGCCCATCAACACCCAAAAAGGAGCATGGTCTATGATGACTCTCGGCGTATTGATCGTAATTGCGTCTGCAGTGATGTTTTTGGGGGTGGCGTTTTTTGTGTGGAACGGCGTCTTCGATACCATCGCGACCAAAGTTTTGCCGCGCTTCATCATCAACCAAGAGCACTTTCTGACCCGCGTCGGCTCGATGGTCTATGTCGTCTTGATCGCCAGTCTGCCAGCAACCCTGGCCATGTTGACGACGCTCAAACTGATTGCCATGATGCGGAGCGCGTGGAACTTCTAGCGCGCGCTCACTGCCAGCTACGGTCGATCCACAACAACGTCTCGCTCAAATCGACCGATTGGGCGACTTCGACCAGGTAGCCGACATCTTCGACCGAATCGAGCTGGATGTCGACCCCAGCAGGGAACGTTGGGTTGAGGCGCCAATACCGCTCACGCAGAAACTGCTTGCACTGATAATCGGCCACGCCCATCACGCCGTTGATGAGGATATTGACCAGTGGCCGCGCCCATTGTGCATAGCCCCAGTCGAGCGCATCACCCTCGACATAGCGCAACGATCGCCCCGCCCCAAACGAACACAACACGATGTCGTCCAATTTCGGCGCATCGTGATTTTTGCGCGTATCGATGGCATGCGCCAAGGCTGCCACACTCGGGTTGTTGGCGACCACACCGCCGTCGATGTAGCCGTCGTACGCGGGGAAGTACGTCGGCGCGGCACTCGTGTACATGCCCACCTTGTAACAGGGCACATCCGCATCACCGTATATCCCACCCATATTGGTAAAAAACTTTGCTTCCCAGGCACGCCGCTGCGGATCCGGTGATTGATTATCGAGGTCAAACGCCGGAATGTACACGTCTTTGCCGAGTTGCCCCAGCGTCGTCGTCCCAAAGATCTTGAGCAACTCGGCTTCGAGCCCCGTACTGTCGTAGTTGGCGCCGATCATGCTCCCCAAATCAAACACATTATCGACGACGCTATCGCGAAAGATGATGTGCCCTTTGCCCTCGTACAAACTACGGAGTTCGCGCGGGTGCATGCCTTTGGCTAACCCGAGGGCGATAATGCCGCCGGTCGATGTGCCTGCGTAGAGGTTGACTTTGCTCAGGAACGACGGAAATTCCGCCACGATACGTTCGAGCAGCACCAGCGTCAAGACGCCAGCAATACCGCCTCCATCGAGCGACAAAATCCGATATCCACGCATCTCAACCACCTTTTGCTACGACAATCGTCGCCAACTCCGCCCTGATGCGCCGATGAACTCGTGCGATGCATCCGGCCCCCAGCTGCCGCCGACGTATTCGTGGATGGGTGACCCGAGCGTCTTCCACCCTTCGATGATGGGGTTGATGAGCGACCACGACGTTTCGACCTCGTCGCTCCGGGTAAACAACGTCGTGTCGCCGGTCATCGCATCGAGGAGCAGCCGCTCGTAGGCCTCGGGCGATTCGCCGCCGAATGCGTCGACATAGTTGAAGTTCATCGTCACCGGCCGAATGTCGCCCGCTTGCCCGGGAACTTTCGAATTAAAGCGCAACGCGATGCCTTCGTTGGGTTGGATCCGAATACTCAACTCGTTGGGTGCGCTGCGTGACATCGGGCCATCTTGGAACAACAGCAGCGGCGCGCTTTTGAAGACCACGGTAATCTCGCTCGCGCGGACCGGCATGCGCTTGCCCGTGCGCAGGTAGAACGGCACTCCGGCCCATCGCCAACTTTCGATCTCGAAGCGCATGGCGACGTATGTCTCGGTCGTGCTGTTGGCCTGCACACCCGTCTCGTCGAGATATGCCGGTGCGGTGCCGGGTCCTGCGCTGTAACGACCGCGCACCGATATTTTGTTGACATCAGCGGGTGCAATCGGGCGTACGGCGCGCAACACTTTGACTTTTTCGTCGCGTACCGCATCGGCACTCGCACCACCGACGGGCGGTTCCATCGCGGTCAACGACAACAACTGCATCATGTGGTTTTGGACCATGTCGCGGATAGCGCCGGCCTGTTCGTAGTAGCCGCCACGACCCTCGACGCCGATCGACTCGGCCACGGTGATCTGCACATGGTCGATATAGCGGCGGTTCCACAGCGGCTCAAAGATGCCGTTGGCGAAGCGCAACACGAGCAGATTTTGGACCGTTTCTTTGCCCAAGTAGTGATCGATACGATAGACCTGGCGCTCTTCGAAGA
>CANHPK010000086.1 GCA_947462525.1 Roseiflexaceae bacterium
GCGGCTGCTGTAGCTAATACCCCAGGAGCAGTCATGGATCTTGCCACCCGACGTGCCTTCTGGGCCGCATTCGCCGCCACTATCTGCTTCTTTGCAGCGTTCTATGCGCTCATCGTGCCGTTACCGCTGTACATGCAGGCAGAAGGCATCTCGGATTGGCATATCGGTATCGTTATGGGCGCGTTCGGGATTGCGTCACTCGTTGGTCGTCCGTTTGCGGGCGCACTCAGTGACCGCTATGGGGTCCGTCCGGTGATTGTCTACGGCACCATAGCGCTGGCGGTGGGCGGCAGCATGGTGGGATTAACTACCAACGTTGCATTGCTGTTTGTGCTGCGGCTTTTGCAGGCATCGGGCTATGTGGCGTTCACCACTGCTGCCACAGCCCTCGTGTCGGGGCTGGTCGCCGCATCGCACCGTGGCACCGCCTTGGCACGCTATGGCACCGCTGCCAACATCGCAATCACCATTGTGCCGCTGGTGGTCAGTAGTGCGTTACCAATCATTGGGACGCGCGGTGCATTTGTTGCCACGGGGATTGCCGCATGCATCGCGGGCCTCGTCATCTGGCAAATCGTTCCTGCCCAAGCCACACCAAACGAGCCGCCTGCACGGTTTTCGTTGCTCTCGTTCCCACGAGTCCTTTGGCCAGCAATGGCAACGACATTCTGCTTTGGGGTGGGGTTCGGCGCCTACTTCCAGTATCTGCCGCTCTTGGCTGAGCGGCGCGACATCAGCCCGATCGGCCCAGTCTACGTTGCTTACGGTGTCGCCATAATTGCGACCCGGCTGCTCAGCGGTCGATTCATCGACGGTGCTGACCGGCGCACGGTGCTGCTGCCCGCCACGGTATTAACGGTCGTGGGTATGATCCTGTTTGCCCTCGCGGATAGTCTGCCGTTGCTCATGCTCGCCGCTGCCTGTACCGCCAGTGGCGGCGGCTTGTCGCACCCGGCGTTGATTGCCATCCATGTGGACCGCGTCGCTGAACGCGGTAAGGCAACCGCGGCATTCTACTTGGCCTTTGATGTGGGTATCGGGATAGGCTCGTGGCTGTTGGCTGCGGTGCTCCACTACGCTGGCATCAGCATGTTGTATGTGGCTGCTGCCGTCGCATCTGCCTGTGCGTTGATCGCATTGCGCAGGATCCGCCCCATTCCGTCCCTTGTGTCAGAGAACACGTAAAAAAGGTATCGCGCCGTCCCCGACAGGGGTGTCCAGCGGTCCGCATACTCCTGTTGACATACAGGGTTTGAGCATCGAAAACACCGGCACGCCGGATTTTTGCGACACCCTCCCCCGTTGTCGTGTGTGCCGTACGCATGCAACACCCCGTCTGCCCAGCAGACGGGGTTGTTGCAGTCGCTCGTGGCATCAGAGGTTCGAAAAGCTTTCTTCGATGTAATACTCGAGGTCATCGGCGGCGAAGTCATCGTCCGAAATAGAGAGGTCGTCGTCGCTCAAATCGACATCCGACTCGTAGGACCCATCGCCCGTCTCGTCGATGTTGTAATCCAGATACTCACCCTCGGTGTCGATCGAATCGATGTCGAACTCCACAGAACTGCCGTCCAACGTGGCCACATCATCGATCGAAAAGGCGACGTCACCCTCGGCATCACTGGTCACAATATCGAGATCATAGGCACCTTCATCGTTGCCATCGATGACAAAGGTCCCGTCTTCGTCGTTGTAGCTGAAGGTCACACGCTGATCGGCAGCCAAATCGTAGTCCGTGAGCTGCGTGCTATACGCCGTGTCAGACTCTTCGTCTTCGTCAGCGAAGTAGATATCGGTGTCGTCGTCCCCGCTACTATCCAGCCACAGCTCGTCGAGTCCATCGCCGAACCCGATTTCGGTCGCTTCTTCGGACACTGCCAAATCATCGATGCGTATGACTTTGCCGTCGTTGAATGCACTAATAGCGTACGAGTCAGTGACACTACTGGTCATCTGCAACGAGATGGTTTCGCCTGCGGGGATCCGAATCATCGGTGCACCACGGTTGTCCCATACACTCGGGCCAGATTTGACGACCGATATCGACGCGCCGTCGATTTCGTTAATCAGCTCCCCATCCAAATATCCGATGCGGCGACCGTCTGGGGTCACAAAAAGCGACGATACTTCGGTGTCGGATGTCTCGTTGCTGATGTCCGAGAGAAAAAACACTGTGCTACCTTTGCCGCCGGTGCTCCCTTTGGCCCCGGCACAGAAGTCGCAGTCTTGGAGAACGATGCGTGGTGCCGAAGGGGTGAGTTCGAGTGTCTGCGAAGCGGCATCGCCCTCGTACAGGTCACTTTCGATGTCCGGGTTGGGCGACCCATCGTACGACCACGTATTGGCGACCATATCGACCACGATTTGCCGTTCTTGACCGGGGTAGTTATTGTCGTAGATAAGAATCGCGACGGTTCGGTCGTCCAGCGGTTCGATCCCAATCGGCGTGACCGCATGTCCACCGGTGTAGTCGCGTTTGTAGAACCCAATGGTATAAATATGCTCTGGGGAAGGATCGTCTTGCATCCATTGCGACAGCCGTTTGACGATAGCAACAGGGGTATCGGTGACAAATGAGTCGGTGGTCGGCGTGGTCATCTGCGTTGCCCACCAGTAGGCTATCTCGCCCTGGAGCGCATCGTTGCTGTACAAATCGAGTTCAGCGGTTTGTGCAGCGCCAAAAGACCGCAACGCCACGAGGTCGTGGTACAGATGCACACTGAGGACTGCCATGCCTTCGCAGTGCCCGCCATCCATTGCATTGTTGATTTGACGCATCCATTGGCGGGATGCCGGGGACAACGTACAGACGTCGTTTTTGATACGGCTACACACCACATCGCCGAACATCCGTTGCATGTCCGCCGCTTTGAGGTTGCGAATGCCTGGTTCGTTTCCGTAGTTTTCGAACGAAAACCCATCGCGATTGACATCGAACCCACTGCGTGCCCGCAAATCGGACCAGTCGCTGACCGGGTTCGATTGTGGGGTAGCGGTCCGTCGACGGCGTGGGGTCTTGGTGGGTACGCGGGTGCGAGTCGCGTTGACACCGGTCACATCGGTGGCGGAGTCGCTTTCGCCTACCAGACCGGCGTCAGCTGATTCGGTGACAACTGTCGGTTCGATGACGGCGACGGCGTCGCCGTCGGTCGTGTTGAATGCTTCGACAATCGCCCATACTGCGACGGCGATGATGATGTAGACAATAAGGCTTTTGCGTGAACGTGGTTTTTTTGTCATCGAGCGTCTCCTCATTCATGCAGGGGTTCAGTCAGTCGCGCACCCAATCGGGGTGGGTAGACAGGGTTGCATGCAATGCGGCGCGGCCTTCGGGTGCGAGCCACGAGACATCGACTGCGTTTTCGATGAGACGACAGATATCGCGCCGCGTCAGCCCATAGACATCGACCAGCGCTGCATATTCGTCGGTGAGGGTATTATGGAACATTTTCGGGTCGTCTGTATTAATAGTCACACACATCCCGCGTGCAATAAACATCCCGACGGGGTGTGCCGCAATCGATGGGTAGACATTGGTACGTACATTCGACAACGGACAACACTCCAGGGCGAGATTGTGCGCGACATAATACTCTACCAACGCAGGGTCTTCGACGGCCCGGCCGGCATGGCCGATGCGCTCTGGCAGGAGGGCGTTGATGGCACCCCAGATGCTCGCAGGACCGGCTGCCTCGCCGGCGTGGACCGTTGTGTGCAAGCCGTAGCTCCGCGCCAGCGCAAACACCGGTGCGAATGGTTCGGGTGGGTGTGATTGCTCTGACCCGCCCAGCCCTATCCCCACGACGCCCAAATGGCGTAGGGCAGCGACCTCGTGCACCGTCTGCATGGCTCGTTCGATCGGTGAGTCACGCACGACGTCGCAGATGAGCAGCACCGTCGTCTCGGCACAGCGGTCGAGCCCGGTGCGGATTGCAGCAGTAATTGCAGCGATGCTGAACCCGAGTGCGCGGAAGTCCGTCGGCGAATAGTGCGCCTCGACATAGATGATGTTCTGCGCTGCGAAGTCTCGGGCGACTGCTTCGGCTAGCAGCGTAAAGTCGTCGAGGCTACGGATGTAGCGATTCTTCCATACCCACATCTCGATGAAGTGGGCAAAGTCGGTATAGACAAAGCGCTGCTCCAACGCCGCACGGGTGGGGACGCTCGGGTCACCCCCGTAGCGCTGCACGAGCTCCCACAGCGTGTCGAGCGGGATTGAGCCTTCGAGGTGGACATGCAGTTCTACTTTGGGGATGGCGTCAAACCACCGAGTGGGGATGTCTGTCATGGTGTGGCGGTCCTCGGTGGGGAACAATCGCCGATTGTTCCCCACCTATCGGAGAGAAGCCTAGGTGCCTTCTTGCCAGCTGTGGAGGTACGTGTCTTGTTCTGTCGTCAAGACGTCGTAGCGGATGCCCATTGCCTGCAATTTGATCGAGGCAATCATCGTATCAAAGCTCTGCGGCAATGTATGGACGATTTTGGCCATCGTTGAGGCGTTGCGGGCCAACATCTCAGATGCGAGTGCCTGATTGGCAAACGACATGTCCATCACTGCAGGGGGGTGCCCTTCGCCCGCAACGAGATTGACGAGGCGGCCTTCGCCGAGAAGGTGGAACTTCCGGCCGTCGGCGTGTACATAACTCGTCACGTGGGTGCGTGGCTGCTCTATGCGCACGGCCAGGGCTTCGAGGGCCGCGACATCGACTTCGACATTGAAGTGACCCGCATTGGCCAACACACAGCCGTCTTTGAGCTCGGCCAGATGCTCTGGGCCGACGACCGTACGATTGCCCGTTACAGCCACGATGATATCGGCGATGCGTACGGCATCCAGCATGGGCATAACGCGATAGCCGTCCATGGCGGCCTCGAGTGCTTTGACCGGATCGACCTCGGTCACGACAACCAATGCGCCGAGGCCAGCTGCCCGTGCAGCCACACCGCGGCCACACCAGCCATACCCGGCCACCACAATGGTACGGCCCGCCAACAACAGATTCGTAGCGCGGATGATGCCGTCGATCGCGCTTTGGCCGGTGCCATAGCGATTGTCAAACATGTGTTTGGTGAGGGATTGGTTGACGGCGATAACAGGGAACGGCAGGACGCCCTGTGCCTCCATTGCTTTGAAGCGCTTGACCCCTGCCGTGGTCTCTTCGGTTGCGCCCATGGGCATCACACCGGCATTGAGCCCACGTTGGAGCAAGGCACTTGTGAGGTCTGCACCGTCGTCGCAGAGCACATGCGGCTTGACATCGAGAGCGACATTGATGTGCGAACGGAAGGTGTCGAGCGACTCGCCGCGCACCCCATAGACAGGTATTTCGTCGTGCATCACCAGCGACGCCGCCACGTCGTCTTGCGTCGACAACGGGTTCGATGCAACTAGGACGACCTCGGCACCGCCAGCCGCTAACGTGCGCATCAAAGCGGCGGTTTTGGCGGTTATATGCAGACAGACGGAGATGCGCAGTCCTTTGAGTGGTCGTTCCTTGCGGAATCGCTCGCGGATGCCCAACAGCACTGGCATGTCGCCTTCGTTCCAGTTGATTTTGTTGCGGCCGGCATCTGCCAGCGAAAGGTCAGCAATCTCGTAATCGGCCATGATGGTTCTCCTGCAGGTCATTCATTCCTATGATAGTGGAACTTTCCATGCGTGCAAAGTAGTACAACGTTTTGCCTGTGCTCTCTGAACCGCTATGGTACGATGCGCATATCCGTAGCGAAGCAGACGTGTGAGAGGAGTGTGAGATGGCCAAAATAGCCCTCATTGGTGCAGGGAGTGTGGTCTTTACCCGAAACCTGTGTAGCGACATCTTGTTGTCACCCGCGCTCCAAGACTGCGAAATAGCACTGATGGACATCGACCGTACGCGCCTCGAGACCGCTCGTGCCCTCGTCCAAACCATCATCGATAAACGGCAATTGCGCGCGACAGTCAGCGCAACCACCGTCCGTCGCGACGCAGTGCGCGGGGCACGCTACATCATCACCACCTTCCAACAAGGCGGCTTGGGCGCGTACCAGCTCGATATCGACATCCCACAGAAGTACGGTGTCGAGCAGTGTGTCGGTGATACGCTCGGCCCCGGTGGCGTTTTCCGCGCACTGCGCACCATCCCGGTGCTCCTCGACTTGGCGGACGACATCATGCAGGTCGGTCATCGCGATGCGTTGCTGCTCAACTACGTCAATCCGATGGCAGCCAACTGTTGGGCAGTCGATCGCGCCAAAGGGATCCAGCATGTCGGGTTATGCCACAGTGTGCAGGGCACCAGCGAAATGATGGCCACGTGGGCAGAGGTGCCATACGAGCAGGTCGTCTATCAGTGCGCTGGCATCAATCACCAGTCGTTCTTCCTCAAATTCGAAGACAGCCGCGGCACGGATTTGTACCCGATCATCCGCGAAGTCACGACACAGCCCGACATCTATGGGAGTGAGCCGGTGCGCATCGACATGATGCGACATTTCGGCTTGTTCGTGACCGAGTCGAGTGGTCATGCCAGCGAGTATATGCCGTACTTCCGCAAAAACGCCGCCATGGTCAACGACGTCTTGGTACCCAAATTCACCAGCGCACACGACCACTGGTTCGACAACGGCCGCACCGGTGGCTACTTGCGCCATTGCCTCGAGCGTGAGGTGCACGTGGCCCAGGAGCGCGAGCAGATGATAGCCGGCGCCAAAGACATCCCC
>CANHPK010000087.1 GCA_947462525.1 Roseiflexaceae bacterium
GCACGGACGATGTAGTCCGTGAACGCAGGATCCTCTTCGTCTTCGACGATTGGTGGCTCACCAATGCTGTCGATGACATCTGCAATCAACCACCCATCGAGTGCGAGCACTCCGAAGCGCGGCTGGCGATAGAGCGCCAAACTACGGGCATGATATGCATCGATGCTCGTCAGCGTCTCTTGTACACTCTGCCGTTCACGGCGCGCTGCTTCCATCGCAGCACGGATTTCGGTCATCTCTGCAGTATCTGGTGTTGCTTCAATCGCCGTCCCCACACAACGCGTATATGCCGCATGTGTGTAGGCCGTAGAACGTCGTGCAGGACGTTGTGGATTCGACATTATGATGCTCCTGAACGGTTTGGATACGTATAGTCTATACGCTGCACGCAAATCTCGCAACTCATGCGTTCTGTGACTCGTTTTCGTGGCGCGTCCTGATATCAGCGTGTAATCGTGCAATGGGCAAGCACCATCACGAGATTCTCGGTAAAATACATGCATTGTTGCATTTGCTTGTGAAAGGATTCTCATGACTTCCGCACCCCCACAAATGGCCCAAGTCGCCTGCCCGAGTTGTCAAACCCCGATCCGGGTCGGTGTCATAAATTTTATCGATGCCAACGAACAACCGCAACTCAAAAGCATCTTGGTGGGAGGACGGCTCAACTCCGCCCAATGCACCGCATGTGGTGCACCCATCAGCCTGGCGGCACCGTTGGTCTATCACGATGCAACCAAGCAGTTCTGCTTTGTCCACATCCCACAGCAACTGATGGCCAGTGCCAAAGGTGCTGAGGTCGAACGCTTCGTGGGGAGCATCACAGGGATGCTGATGCAAAGCTTGCCGGCAGAGTTGCCCAAGGGGTACCTCCTCTCGCCACGCAAATTCTTGACCATGCAGACGCTCATCGAAGCAGTCCTCGAAGGTGACGGCATCACCAAAGAAATGATGGCCACCCAACGAAAGCGCATCGAAATCATCAGTCAGTTGCTTGAAGGTATGTCAATCAGTGATGCAGCCCTGCTCGACGCCCTACAAGCCAATCAAGCAGACATAGACGACGAATTCAAATCGACGTTGGCAGCATTCGTCGACGCCAGTGCCATGAGTGGTGACCAAGAGGGTATGGCACAACTCGCTGCGTTACAAGCAAAAGTCACCCAATTCATTGGTGGTGATGCAACCATTGCATACGAGTTGCTCATCGAACAACTCCGTACTGCACCCGATGATGATGCCGTTCGTGTATTAATGCAGACCAATCAAGAGACCATCGACTATACGTTTTTTGACATCTTCAATGCGAAAATCCTCGCTGCGCAGGACGCCGAGGACGAAAACACCGCAACAACGCTCAGCACGCTTCGGGCACGCATCCTGGCACTCTACGAAGAAATCCAAGCAAACCTCGAAGCGGCCTACACCCGTGCCGGCCAAATCCTCGATGCCGTCTTTGCTTCAGACGACATGACGGCCACGCTGACTGCACACCTCAGTGAGCTCGACGAGGTCTTCGACATTTTGCTCGATGGCCAACGCACGATGGCAGAGCGTGCCGGCGATGACGCAGCAGTGGCTCGTCTCACCGAGATTATCGCACTGACGGCTCAGGTGAAGGACGCTGCCCTTACACCCGATGCCCGCGCCGTCCGAGCACTCCTAGACAGCGACAACCCGACGCGCTACATCCGCGAAAACATCGCGTCCATAACGGGCGGCGTCGTCAAACAACTCAACGAAATCTCAGAGGAATACACCCTCAAAGGCAAAACCGAAGACGCCGACCGGGTGCGCCGCATCGCCCGCGAAGCCGGGGCCATGTTGTTCTAGGAGCATCGCATGTTCATGACGCGCTCCTATGAGCAGCCTGAAGACTTTGTGGCGATGCAGCGCCTCGTCGCACGCATGTGGTTTCAGCAGGCACCGTATGTGTATGCGCTGCCGGGTGATTTGTCGTGGTGGCGTGCCGCCACCCCCGATGATACAGGCATTCGCGGTACTACCCTGTGGTACCTTGACGACGCCCTCGTCGGGTTTGTGTGGCGTGCCGGAGACGATGCGGACATCTTCTATGACACTGCTGTCCCAGGACTCGCATCGGCGATCTTGGCGGAAGTTGCCGCCAAGACTCCTCCAACAGGACTCGTCTATGCATTTGATCGCCATGTGGATCGTACGGACCTGTTGCGACGATTGGGCTATCACAAGGGAGAACCGATCTTTCGGATGCACCTGATGGACCCGAACGACGCACCACACCACGAGATTCCGCAGGGTTGGGAGGTTTGTCCGCTGCCGGCGGGCGATGCAGCCAATCAAGACCGTTCTGATGCGCAACGAAGTTCGTTCCAAAGCACCAAAATGACCCCTGAACGGTATGCATTTGCGCGCTCACTGCCCGGCTATACCGGCGACTGGGATCTCGTGTTGCGCTCCCCAGCCGGCGACATTGCCGCATTTGTAACGATCTGGGTAGACCATACCTCACAGACTGCCCACTTCGAACCCGTCGGTTGTGTGCATGCATACAAACGTCAAGGATTGACCCGAATATTGCTTTGCGAAGCCCTGCACCGTTTAGCACGGGCCGGCATATCGACGGTCGGTGTGCTCAGCGCCCCACTTTCGGCAGAGCATCCTGCAGGCTGGCTCTACGAATCGTGCGGGTTCCATCTGATTGACCATATCGCACAATGGTCCCGGGTATCTCAAGACGCATAGTGGTATACTGCCTGTAGTAATCTTGCTGAACGGAGCCGCGCATGAATCTCTGGCACGAACTTGACCCAGGTCCAAGCTGGCCTGAAGTCATCAATGTCATCGTCGAAATTCCCAAAGGCTCCCGCAACAAATACGAATTCCACAAGCGCACCGGTGCATTCAAACTCGACCGCGTGCTCTATTCGGCCGTCCACTACCCTGGTGACTATGGATTCACCCCGCAGACGTACTACGACGACCAGGACCCATTGGACGTGTTGGTGATGACCAATCTCCCGACGTTCACCGGTTGTATTGTCGAGGCGCGTCCAATCGGCTTGTTCAAAATGCTTGATCGTGGCGAGCCGGATGACAAAATCCTGGCCGTCCTCCACTACGATCCCTTCTTTTCGGACTATACCGACTTCACCCAACTCCCGAGTCACTACATCCGCGAAGTCGAACACTTCTTTAAGGTCTACAAAGACCTCGAAGGCGGTCGTGTCGAGCCTATCGGCTGGGACAACGCAGCCGTCGCCAAAGAACGCATACGCTATGCGGTCAATCGCTATTGGGATATGCGGGCCGGCCGTGTCGACAAGACACCATTGATGTAAGGGGGCCGTCCTGTCATTCACATCAGCACCAGACCGCGATCAACGCACCGCATATTCTGCCGGTGGGATTGTCTATCGCACGCAGGCTGGGTTCATCGATGTGGCGATGATAGCGACACACAACGGCAAGCGCTGGGGCTTACCAAAGGGGCATGTCCGTCGGGGCGAAACATCCGAAGCCGCCGCCCTACGTGAAATCGCCGAAGAAACGGGACTCCACGGCGTTGTCCAAACCCATCTCACCACAATCGAGTACTGGTTCCGTATCGGCACATTGCGCATTCACAAATACGTCGACTTATTTCTGGTGCAGTACACCCTCGGCGATATCCAACCACAACCGAGCGAAGTCGATGCAGCAGAGTGGGTAGACATCGAATCTGCGATTGCACGTGCCTCGTTCCAGCGGGAACGTGATGCATTATCGAGTGCACGGCTGATTCTCAGCACCCCACGATGACCAACCAAAAGCACCCCTCTGGCTCGGTGGAGCCAGAGGGGTGCTTCGTCATATATTAGTCGACCGAAGACCCGCCAGAAATCGTTGCAGACAACAAATCACGGTTCAACCGACCAATGAAGTGCAGCCCGATTTCTTTTGGACATGCCGCAGAACACTCACCGATGTTGGTGCATCCACCGAATCCAGCGGCGTCCATTGTCGCTACCATGTTCAACACACGCGTCTTGCGTTCGGGTTGACCCTGTGGCAACAATCCCAAATGTGCCACTTTGGCAGAGGTAAACAGCATCGCAGATGCGTTGGGACACGCAGCGACACATGCACCACAACCGATGCATTGTGCAGCATCAAATGCCAAATCAGCATTTTCTTTGGCAATCGGTGTACTGTTCGCGTCTGGCGCGCTGCCGGTCGCAGCCGAGATGTAGCCACCCGCGCGAATAATGTTGTCAAATGACCCGCGATTGACAACCAGGTCTTTGATCACCGGGAACGCTTTGGCTCGCCACGGCTCTACCGTGATTTCATCGCCGTCTTTGAACGACCGCATATGCAATTGGCACGTCGTCGTCGCGAGTTGGCCGCCGTGCGCTAGCCCGTTGATCATCACGCCACAGGAACCACAAATTCCTTCACGGCAATCATGATCGAAGGCAACCGGCTCTTCGTTTTTTGCGATGAGCTGCTGGTTCAACACATCGAGCATCTCGAGGAACGACATATCCGGCGAGACGTGGTCGACCTGGTATTTGACGAGTCGTCCAGATGCGTTTGCACCTTTCTGACGCCATACATTGATGGTAATTTTCATACGACGCTCCTCCGGTCGACTTACTTATAGCTACGGGTGGCGAGTTTGATGTTCTCGAATTGAAGCTGTTCGCGATGCAACACTGCTTGGCTTGGGTCACCGAAATGCTCCCATGCGGCCACATAGCAGTACTCGTCGTCGTTCCGCAGTGCTTCACCCTCGTCGGTCTGACTCTCTTCGCGGAAGTGGCCGCCACATGATTCAGCCCGTTCGAGCGCGTCACGAACCATCAGTTCACCCAGTTCGATGAAGTCTGCGACGCGACCGGCCTTCTCGAGCTCTTGGTTGAGTTCGTTGCCAGACCCGAGGACACGCACATCGCTCCAAAACTGCTCACGCAGTGCCGGCAACAATGTCAATGCCTTTTTGAGGCCTTCTTCGGTGCGTGACATACCGCAGTATTCCCACATGATGTTGCCCAACTCACGATGGAACGAATCAACGCTGCGCGTGCCATTGATGGTCAAGAACTTCTGAATGCGTTCTTTGACTGCATTGACAGCCTCGCTGACTGCGGGGTGTGCAGGATCTATTGGATCATACCCACCGGTCGCCACGTAGTTACCGATGGTCGATGGGAGCACAAAGTACCCGTCGGCCAAGCCTTGCATCAACGCACTCGCACCGAGCCGGTTTGCACCGTGGTCCGAGAAGTTCGCTTCGCCGCCGACAAACATCCCTGGGATAGTCGACATGAGGTTATAGTCTACCCACAAGCCACCCATCGTGTAATGGACGGCTGGGTAAATGCGCATAGGCCCTTTGTAGGGGTTTTCGCCGGTAATACGCTCGTACATGTCAAACAAGTTCCCGTAGCGTGCCCGGACGGTCTTTTCGCCCAACCGTTTGATTGCGGCGCTGAAATCGAGATACACGCCCAAACCGCCAGGTCCGACTCCAAGCCCGTCGTCACACACCATTTTGGCGGCGCGTGACGCGATGTCACGTGGTGCCAAATTGCCGTAGCTCGGGTACCGGCGCTCGAGGAAGTAGTCTCGCTCGTCCTCGGGGATCTTGTCGGGGGAGCGGGTGTCGCCAGCCGTCTTGGGCACCCACACACGACCGTCGTTGCGCAACGACTCAGACATGAGGGTCAACTTCGACTGATGATCGCCGCTGACGGGGATACAGGTGGGGTGAATTTGCGTGTAGCATGGGTTCGCAAAAAACGCCCCACGCTTGTGTGCACGCCATGCCGCGGTCACGTTACAGCCCATGGCATTGGTCGACAGATAGTACACATTGCTGTACCCGCCGGTTGCCAAAATCACTGCATCGCCCAGATGCGACTCGATTTCACCGGTCACCATATCGCGGGTCACAATGCCGCGTGCACGGCCGTCGATGATGATGAGATCGAGCATTTCGGTACGCTCATTGAGCTGTACGGTACCGGCGGCGACTTGGCGACTCAACGCTGCATAGGCACCGAGCAACAACTGCTGACCGGTCTGGCCACGTGCATAAAACGTGCGTGAAACCTGCGCGCCACCGAATGAACGATTATCGAGGTAACCACTATACTCACGGGCAAACGGCACACCCTGCGAGACACACTGGTCGATGATGTTGACACTCAACTCGGCCAAGCGATAGACGTTGGCCTCGCGGGCGCGGAAGTCACCACCCTTGATGGTGTCATAGAACAACCGCTGTACACTGTCGCCGTCGTTGCGATAGTTTTTGGCTGCGTTGATTCCACCCTGTGCCGCAATACTATGGGCGCGACGGGCACTGTCCTGGTAACAGAACGCCTTGACGTTATACCCTTGCTCACCCAATGTCGCTGCTGCCGCACCACCTGCAAGGCCTGTGCCGACCACGATAATCGTGTGCTTGCGGCGATTGGCTGGATTCACCAGCTTCATATCGAATTTGTGTTTCGACCACTTTTGTTCAATGGGGCCAGCAGGGACATTTGCATTCAGGCGCGCATCGGTGTATTCGACCGGCTTCCGCGTTTCGACCTGTGGTTTTGTTTCTACGGTCATACCAGATACTCCATTATGTCTACTTCAGGTGTTACTTCAAAATCCCCAGCAGGACGACAACGGGCACCGTTGCAAAACCAGCAAACAGGCCGAC
>CANHPK010000088.1 GCA_947462525.1 Roseiflexaceae bacterium
TACGGATGCACACGTACCGGGCGGCACCTTCTGGGCACGGGCTTGGGGGGTTGAACACCTGAGTCGGCTCGACCGGGTCAAAAAAGTCCTCGAGGCTGGTTGTGACATGTTTGGTGGCGAAGAGTGCCCTGAGCTCATCATCGAATTGGTGGATTCGGGCCAGATAGCCATGGATCGCATAGACGTGTCGTGCCGACGGATACTGCGTGACAAGTTCCGCCAGGGGCTTTTTGACAATCCGTTCATTGACGCGGCTGCTGCGCTGGCAGTTGTCGGCAACGCCGAGTTCCGGGCCGCCGGTGCCGTCGCGCAACGGCGCGCGATTGTGCCGTTGCACAACGACCGCGGGTTGTTGCCGGTGCGCGCACGCATGCGCGTGTATGTCGAGGGGATGGATGCGTCGGTGGTGGCGCAGTATGCGGATGTAGTAACGACCCCGGCCGCGGCGGATATGGCGTTGGTACGCATCAGTACGCCGTTCTATGCGCGGGAGGGGGGGATTTTTCTCGAGAATATGTTCCACACCGGTGATTTGACGTTTACCCCTGAGGCACTCGCGCCGATTCTGCAGCTGTGTGCGGCGGTGCCGACCATTGTCGACATCTATTTGGACCGGCCGGCAGTGATCCCCGAGATCCGGGCGGCTGCGGCTGCGCTGCTGGGCAACTTCGGTGCGAGTGACGCTGCGCTGTGCGATATCGTCTTTGGGGCGGTTGCACCGAGCGGGCGCTTGCCGTTCGAGTTGCCGTCGTCGATGGAGGCGGTGCGGGCACAGAAAGAAGACGTGCCGTATGACTCGGTAAACCCACTGTTCGCATACGGGCATGCAGTGCATTGGACGGTGTGAAAAGAATTGCGCGGGGTGGGTTACGCAGGGTTTATTGCAATCAGGTTTTTGAGCAGGGTTTATTGCAATAAACCCTGCCCAATGAATGATATTTTTGAGCGGGGTTTATTGCAATAAACCCCGCTCAATGGTTTTTTCTGCGCAAGGATTTCCCCGCTCAATGATTGCCCAACTCGATGCTCTCGGCACGGGGATGCAGTGCATGGCGATCGACCATGGTTGCACTCGCGGCGTTGAGGCCGATGACATCGACGAGGATCCCGCGGGAGCGGTACTTGAGGACGGCTTTGTCGAGGGCGGCGATCGATGTCACATCCCAGAAGTGGCCGTGTGAGACGTCGATGGTCACCCGAGTGACGTCGGACGTGTAGTCGAATGCGTCGGCAAACCGGGTCGCCGATGCGAAAAAGACCTGCCCGATGATCTGGTAGGTGACATGCCGTTGTGCATCGTCGTGCCTGACGACGATGTCGAGATAGCGCGAAATCTTGTGCGCAAAGAACAACCCACTCAGGAGCACCCCGACAAACACCCCTTGGGCGAGGTTGTGGGTGTAGACGACTACCGCGACGGTGCTAAAGGTCACCACGGTCGACGATACCGGGATGGTGCGGATGTCGCGCAGTGACGACCATTGGAAGGTGTTGACGCAGACTACCATCATGACCGCTGCCAAGGCGACCATGGGGATTTGTTGGACCACGTCGCGCAACACGATGACGAGGAACAGAAGTACCACGCCGGCGACGAGGGTCGACAATCGGCCGCGCCCACCGGCTTTGATGTTCATCATCGACTGGCCAATGAGAGCGCAGCCCGCCATACCGCCGAACAAACCGGCGATGATGTTTGCACTGCCTTGGCCGATGTACTCGCGGTTTTTGTCGCTGCGGGTGTCGGTAATGTCGTCGATGAGCACAGCCGTCATCAGCGATTCGAGCAAGCCGACCACCGCTAATGTCAAGGCGTATGGTGCGACGATCAACAACGTGTCGAGTGTGGCCGGCGCCAGAAATGCGACCAGGCTGGGCAGGGAAGTGGGGAGCACCCCTTTGTCACCGACGGTGCCCACGTCGAGACCGAGCCCAATGGTGATTGCAGTGAGCACGACGATACTAATGAGTGGCGCAGGGACCGCCGTGATGACACGCGGCAACAGGGAGATGAGTGCCAGTCCGAGTACCAATAATCCCCACACCTGCCAGGATTGGCCGACGACCTCGGGCAGTTGTGCAATGAAGATCAATATCGCCAGGGCATTGACGAATCCATGCACCACCGAGCGTGACACGAACCGGAGGAGTGTGCCGAGGCGGAAGACACCAAAGAGGATTTGGATGAGGCCCGTCAGTATGGTGACCGGCAATACGTAGGCGACCCCGTACTGGCTGATGAGATGGACGAGCACTAATGCCATTGCACCGGTAGCTGCAGAAATCATGCCCGGACGGCCGCCGAGGAACGCCGTCGTTACCGCGATACAAAACGACGCATAGAGCGTCACACCGGGGTCGACCCCGGCGATGACGGCGAACGCCAATGACTCGGGAATGAGTGCCAGTGCCACCAAAATCCCCGACAGGATGTCGAGGCGGATGTTTCCAAACCAATCGACTCGGGCCGTTGTCCAGGTGCGTTGCATAGTGTTCCGTTCGGATTTTTGCGCAGGGTTTTGGGTCTTTGGGCAGGGTTTATTGCAATCAGGTTTTTGGGCAGGGTTTATTGCAATAAACCCTGCTCTATGTGAACCCCTGCTCTATGCGAAACCCTGCTCAAAGGTGTGTGGTTTTGCTAGATCTTTGCCAATGCTTGATTGAGGTCGGCGATGAGGTCCGCTGCGTCTTCGATGCCGATGGAGACGCGGAAGAAGTGTTGGTCGGCGTAGTCGTTGTAGACGAAAATCAGACTCTCGTCGTGACCGAGGCTGACCGCGTGCACAAAGACTTTGAGTTCGGCGATGAATGCCGCACGCTTGGTGGGGTCGACCAAATCGAAGTTGAGCATGCCCGAGTAGCCGTCCATCTGGCGCGTGGCCACGTCGTGTTGGGCATGGCTGGCCAAGCCCGGATAGCGTACCCAGGCGACGCCGGGATGTGATTGCAAGAACGTGGCCACTGCCATTGCATTGGCGTTGTGGCGCTCCATGCGGATGGGCAAGGTCGCCACGCCACGCATGATCTGCCAGGCGTTGAACGGGCTGATGCAGGCGCCCATGTCTTTGACGACGAACTTGCGGATGACATCGAGCAGGTGCTTGGGACCCATGACGGCACCGCCGAGGGCATCGCCGTGGCCGTTGATGTACTTGGAGATGCTGTGCATGACGAGGTCGGCACCCAACGTCAGCGGGCTCTGGGTGGTGAGGCCAGACCAGGTGCTGTCGACCGACAAGAGGGCGCCATTGGCGTGGGCCACGGTTGCGATGGCAGCGATGTCGCTGATGCGCGTGGTGGGATTGCCCGGCGTTTCGACGTGGATGAGTTTGGTCTGCGGCGTGATGGCTGCGCGGATGGCGTCAAGATCGGCGGTGTTGACCAGGGTCGTTTTGATGCCAAAGCGCTTGGGAAAGTGCTCGAGCAGCATTGTGCGCACGGAAATATACGAAATATCGGAACAAATGAGATGGTCGCCACTGCTCAGCAACGCCATGAATGTACCATTGATGGCACTCACACCACTCGCTGTGACGACGCAATCTTCGCCGCCTTCGAGGGCTTGGAGGCGCTCTTCGAGCCAGCGCTCGTTGGGGTTCATGTCACGGGCGTAGCCGAACGGTACGGCATCCCAATCGCCGTTGGGGGGCAGGACGTAGCTGTTGGCCATGACCAGTGGGCGTTTCACGGCGTTGGTGGCGGGATCGGGCTCCCAGCCGGCGTGGACGGCGCGGGTCGACATGCCGGGTTGGGGAGGGGTGTGGTCGGTCATGAGCGTTCCTTGTTTGAGAAAAGTGTGTTGAAATCAGTATAGCGACATCTGCGCAAACCCTGAAAGTCAGATTGCTCTTGTGCCCTCTGATAACTGATAACTGATAACTGATAACTGATAACTATCGATGCTGTATGATAGGTTGAGCAAATGACAACGGAGTCAGCATGAAAATTACCGACCTGAAGTGTGCAGTGATTGGCGGGTTCCCAGTGGTCAGAATTACCACCGACGCGGGAATCGACGGCATTGGCCAGGCCGAAAACTGGAAGCCCAACCTCAAACCCCACATCCTCTACTACCGCGACATGATCCTCGGGTTGGACCCGACCAACGTCGAAGCCGTGATGCAGCGCATCCGGCGTATGGGGTCGTTCAAGCCGTGGGGTGCTGCGGTCAGTGCCATCGAGATTGCGTTGTGGGACATCGCCGGCAAAGCGGCCAACCTGCCCATCTACAAGCTGTTGGGCGGCAAGGTGCGCGACAAGGTACGCGTCTACAACGGCGCAATCCGGTTCCCGTTGCGGGACCAATCACCAGAGGCGTATGCCGAGGACGTGCGCAAAATGGCGGCTTCGCCCGAGGGTTTTTCATTAATCAAACAGGGGATAGCCTTCCATAGTCGGATGCCCAACGACATCCCGGGGTACTACACCGGGGACCCGCGGGCTTGGGGGCGGCACCCCCATCGCGGGATGCTGTCGGCCGCGGGTTTTCGCCATACCGTGGCCTGTGTCGAAGCGATGCGAAACGCCCTACCGGCACACATCGAATTGGCGTTGGACTGCGGACCGGGGTTCCTCCCACCCGATGCGGTGCGCCTGGCGCAGGCAGTCGAAGGTATGGGCATTGCCTGGCTCGAAGACATGCTGACCGGCGACTATGTGCCGTATGTGTCGGCCGCACAATACCGCGATGTGAAGGCCAAAACCAGCACGCCGATCCACACGGGCGAGCAGATTTATCTGCGCCAGAACTTCATGGAACTGATCGAAACACACGCCGTCGATGTTATCGGGCCCGACCCGCTCGACGTGGGGGGCATCGCCGAGCTCAAGTGGATTACCGAGTACGCCGACATCCATGGCATTGCGATGGCCCCGCATGGGACAGGCGACGGCATTTTCGGGCTGGCAGCATTGGTGCAGGTGTGTGCGACGCTGCCCGACAACTACATTGCGTTCGAGTACCCGCTGGCTCGGCCAGAGTGGTGGTACGACATCGTCGATGGGTTGCCCGATGTGATTGTGAAGGACAGCTACATCGATGTGTGGGATCGGCCGGGATTGGGAGTGACGTTCAACAAGAACGCACAGAAGTATCTGTTGGATGAAGATAAGGGTTTTTTTGATCTGTAATTAGCACGTACACGCGGAGACGCAGAGAACGAAAGGGCGCGGAGTGCAAAAGAGAGATGGGGATGAAGCTGGCAGCACATGAGCGGTATATGCCGGCACGACAAACTCGGTTGCACGCCACCCAGCTTGTAGACCCGTACATCTCCTATCCCCTTCCTCCACTGCGTACTCTGTCCCTCTGCGTCTCTGCGTGATCGTCTTTTGTTATATGAAAGGAACGTCGAATGAAAATCACCGACCTCAAATGCGCCATCATGGGAGGAACACCCATCATCCGCATCACCACCGACGCCGGCATCGATGGCTATGGCCAAGCCGAGTTTTACAAGTCGTACCTAAAGCCGCATGTGTTGTACTACCGGGACATGATTATCGGCCTCGACCCGACCAACGTCGAAGCCGTGATGCAGCGCATTCGCCGCATGGGGGCGTTCAAACCGTGGGGTGCGGCGGTCAGTGCCATCGAGATTGCCCTGTGGGACATCGCCGGCAAAGCTGCGAACCTACCCGTCTACAAACTGCTGGGCGGCAAAGTGCGCGACAAGGTGCGCACCTACATCACCACCAACCGTTACCCGATGCCGTTGCAGACGCCGGCAGAATATGTCGAGAACGTGCAGAAAATCCAGGGGTGGTCCGAGGGCTTTACGCTGTTCAAGCAGCCCATCTCGTTCCACAGCCCGATGGCCATCACGACGCCCAACTACAGCTATGGCGAGCGGCGCAATTGGGGGGTGCACAGCAACCGCGGCGTCATGACGGCGCAGGGGCTCAATCATACCGTAGCCTGTGTGCAAGCCATGCGCGAGGCACTGCCAGACACGATCGAACTGGCGTTGGACTGTGGGCCCGGGTTTTTGCCGCAGGACGCATTGCGCTTTGCCCAGGCCTGCGAGCCGTTCCAACTGCGCTGGCTCGAGGACATGCTGTCGGGCGACTATGCGCCGTTTGTGACGGCAGATCAGTATCGAGATGTGAAAACGCGGACGTCGACGCCGTTGCACACCGGCGAGCAGATGTACCTGCGCCAGAACTTCATGGAACTCATCGAAAAACGGGCCGTCGACGTCATCGGCCCCGACCCGCTCGATGTGGGCGGCATTGCCGAGCTCAAGTGGATTACCGAATATGCTGACTTGCACGGGATTGCCATGGCGCCGCACGGCACCGGCAATGGCGTCTTTGGCTTGGCGGCGCTGGTGCAGGTGTGTGCCACGTTGCCCGACAACTTCATCGCGTTTGAGTACCCCAAGGCCAATCTGCCGTGGTGGTACGACATCGTCGACGGGTTGCCGGACCAGATCGTCAAAGATAGTTATGTCGACGTGTGGGACCGACCGGGCTTGGGAGTGACGTTCCGCGTCAATGCGGCCAAGAAGTATCTTGAGGCAGAGGATAAAGCGTTTTTTGAGTA
>CANHPK010000089.1 GCA_947462525.1 Roseiflexaceae bacterium
GGGCGCTCGGTCTGTGATCTGGCCGTGGGCGACTACTTCGAGCTGACCAACAGTAGCCACGTGCGCATCCCCGCCGGCAAACACTTTTGTTTGTATGCCATGGCGGCGGTCATGCCGTTGTTGCCGGCCAAGCAACGCCTACTGGCCGAGAACGACTGGCTCGAGCGCGATACCCTCGTCGCCTGCCCCGACCCCGAGGAGCGCTTGATTATGCAGATCGAGCGCATCCGTCAGCACCGCATGGACAGCGAATCGTTGACCTGAGAGGACCGCATGCCGACCGTCAGTATCGCCTTCCAAACCAACAAACGCGCCCAAGCCTACATCGACCTCGCCAAACACGTCGACCAATACGCCTTCGATGCCGTCAGCGTCTATTGCGATGCGCCGTACCACACCAGCTACGGGCCACTGCTGCTGATGGCGCCGCACATCACGCGGGCCCGATTGGGCTGCGCGGCGATTTCGCCCGCCCGCATGGCCCCCATCGACATCGCCGCCGACGCAGCGTTGTTGGCAGACTACGCCCAAGCCGGCACCTATGTGGGTATCGCGCGCGGCGCCTGGTTGGACGATTATGGCATCAGCGAGCCCAGCAAGCCCATCCAGGCCATCCGCGAAACCATCGCCATCGTGCGTGCCCTGTGGAGCGGCCAACCGGCGGGATATGCCGGGCAGGTCTATCGGCTGGCCGCGCATGTCAAAGCAGATTACCCGCTGCCCAAACAGCCCATCCCCATCATGATTGGGTCGTGGGGCGCCAAATTGTGTGCGCTGGCCGGCGAGGTGGCCGACGAGGTCAAGGTGGGCGGATCGGCCAATCCCGACGTGGTGGCGCATATCCGCGCGCACATCGCCGTCGGCGAACAGCGCGCTGCGCGCGCTGTGGGCACGGTCGGGATTGCCTTGGGTGCCGTAACGGTTATTGACCCCGACCGCGCCCGTGCGCGCCAAGCCGCCCGCGAGGCGGCCGTACTGTACCTACCGGTGGTGGTACCGTTGGACCCGAGTGTGTCGGTCGAGCCCGAGCTGATTGCGCGCTTGCGGGTCTGCGCCGATCGGGGCGACTTCCGCGCGGGGGCAGCACTTATCTCGGACGAGTTACTCGACCGCTTCGCCTTCGCCGGCGACTGCAACGACCTGATTGCCCAGTGCGAGCGCCTGTATGCCGCGGGCGTCGACCGGATTGAGTTCGGCACCCCGCACGGCCTCAGCGACCCTGCAGCCGGCATCACCCTGTTGGGTGGGACGGTGTTGCCGGCGCTCAAACAACTCGGGTATCTGGCGTGAACACGCCGGAATTGTCCCAACCAAACACCACCCCGAGCCGGCTCACGTGGCTGGGAGCAGGGTGGTTTTGTGTGCTTGTTTGGTGCATGTGGATGAGCATACAACCGGTTGCGCAATTTGTTGACAGTGGCAACCAGGAGTTATTCACGCCGACCAGTAGCAGTGCTATCGAAGTGGGCGGTGACGACGCGTTGCTATTCCGCTGGGGTTACCCAGGTGCAGCGGTGCGCATGCCGGTGCTCCCGAGCGGCGACTACCTGATATCTGCCGTGCTCAGTGTGCCGCATGCAGCCGCGCAGGTCTCGTTACGCATGGACAAGACGCAGATTGGCCAGTTCACCGCGCAGCCCGACCAGTTCCGCGTCTACACCATCCTCGCCCGACTCCCAGAGACTGGCTGGCAAGCGCACAGTACGCTCGCGCTGGACAGCGCACAGCAGTTCGACGATGGTACGCGGACGTTGACCGTGGCGTATGGGAACATCCAATTCGTGCCGACGGCGCTACCGGCGCGTTTTGCCCTGACCAGCACGCAACTGCTGGTGCTTCTGTTGGTGATGGCGAGTTTCCTGCTCGCACGCAGGCTAACAGCCGAGGGTTCCACCCTGGTGGCACTGTTGCTCCTTCCGTTGGCGTTTGTGTCGGTCGTGAGTCAATTGAGTGGGCAACGTGATCTTTGGTACCTGAGCGGCGCGTCGGTCATGCTGGTGGCGTGGCTGGGTCATGCAGTGGCGTGCTGGATGGGACGTCGACGGACGCCGCCTGCAGGGGCACCACGCCGCGGTGTGGCACATGCATACCGGGCGGATATTGATGGAATCAGAGCGATTGCCGTGGGGGTGGTGGTGCTGTTCCACGCCTTTCCCGCGCAGTTCCCCGGTGGGTTCATCGGGGTAGATGTGTTTTTTGTGATTTCGGGCTTTCTGATTAGTCAGATTTTGCTAGAACGCATGGCCGACGGGCGCTATTCGATTCTGGATTTTTATGCGCGGCGGGTGCGGCGCATCTTCCCGGCGCTCATCGTCGTATTGCTGGCAGTGTTGGCGACGGCACATCTGCTGCTGCCGCATGCGCTGTACGAAAGCGTTGGGCTACAGACGGCGGCGGGAGCGGGGTTTGTGGCCAATCTGTTGTATGCGGCGCAGGCGGGCTACTTTGATGATGCATCGGTGCGCAAACCGTTGTTGCATCTCTGGTCGCTGGGGATCGAAGAGCAGTTCTACATCGTCTGGCCGTTTGTCATGCTGGCGATTAGTCGAAACAAACGCTGGGCGTTGCCGGGGTTTGCGCTGATTATCGGGGTGTCGTTTGCGGGCAATCTGATGACGGTGGGCGACCCTGCGGGGATTGCGTTTTATTGGCCGATGATGCGGGTCTGGCAGTTCGCCTGTGGGGCATTTTTGGCATATCAATCACTCAATTCCGGGCAGACACGCATGCACCGGTGGTGGCAGCGGGTGACAGAATCTGCCACGCTGCGGCTCATGCTGGGCAGTCTGGCGGTGCTCGCGCTGGGAATCGGTACGTTGTGGTATGACAAAAGCACGGCATACCCCGGCTGGGCGGCACTGGTTCCTACTATCGCGGCCATGATATTGCTGGTCGGCAGACCTGGGGATTACCTTGCACGCTGGATGCTTGGCACCCGGCCTATGGTAGCGTTGGGTGTTATTAGCTACCCCTTGTATCTCTGGCATTGGCCGCTGCTGGCGTATGGGTACATCGTATGGGACGCGCGTTTTGGCACGTGGGAGCGCACCAGTGCCGTTGCACTTGCCATTGTATTGGCCGCAGCAACCTACTGGGTGGTGGAACAGCCGCTGCGGTTCGGGCGATTGCGCCGACTCCATCCGCTGGTGCTGGTCGTTGCGTTGGCGTTGATTGGTGGGCCGGCATGGGTCGCGGTGGCCAATGGGCAGACACAACCGGCCAACGCAGCATTCGAGCAGGCTGATTTGCCGTATGTGGTCAACGGATCAGACTGTGGCTCGGCGGCGTTTGCGGCATACGGGGCGAAGTATTGTAGCTTCCACAGCGGGACCGACCCGCTGGCGGAGCCCGTGTACGTGGTGGGCGATAGCCATGCGTTGTACCTGGCGCGCGGTTTTTTTGCCCAACCGGCTGCGCACACAACCTATCTGCGCGGTGTGTATGGCTGCGTGCCGTTGCTGGGGCTCGAGACCTATGTCAACAGCGCGACGACGAGTAACGACTGTGCAACGGGCATCGATGCGCTCTACGGGTCGCTGGATCGTGCAGATGCAACGCACCATCGGACAATTGTCTTTGCCATGCGATTTACCGGATTGAACGAGACGAAGCTGAATGCCACGGACAGCCACACCATCCACATCCAAGCGCCTGGTCCGCGCGTGGCGGTCACCGCGGCGCAGCGGGTGGCAGTGTATGAGCAAGCGCTCGCACGGACGATGGAGCGGTTAGCAGCCTATCCGAATACAACGGTGCTTGTGCTGTACCAGGTACCGGAACTCGACTTCAACCCGACGATGTGTGCCCTGCAGATCAATGCGGCCGACCCGTGTCGCAGCAGCCGCGCCGTGGTCGATGCCTATGCGGCGCCGTATCGAGCGCTGTTGGGGCCGATGCTGGCGCGCCATCCGAACCTGCGGGTCATCGACCCAACGGATCTGTTCTGCGACGCGCAGTGGTGTACCGCGCGCGGTGGAACCACACTGTGGTACCGCGATGATAATCATCTGTTGGTGGCGGGAGCGCGCAGAGTGATTAAGCAATTAGGAATGAGGAATGAGTAGATATCAGATATCAGAGATCAGTGATCAGTTTCCACCACACAACGATCACGCAGAGCCGCTGAGATACCGAGGTCGCAGAGAAATCGTAGGAGCGAGCAACAGAGTGATCAGATATCAGGTATCAGTGATCAGTGTCCACGCAGGGTGCCCGTAGGAGCGTGGCATGCTACGCTCGGAAATGAACCCCATCCAGCGCCCGCAATACCACACACCAATCACGCAGAGCCGCTGAGATACCGAAGTCGCAGAGAAATCGTAGGAGCGAGCAACAGAGTGATCAGTCAGGATACCCGTAGGGGCGAGGCATGCCTCGCGCGTAAAAAACCAACCTCGCCCGCAAATCCCCCCACCTCGCCCCTACGCACTCCCTATTCCACCGTGACACTCTTGGCCAAATTCCGTGGCTGGTCCACATCGGCACCGCGTCGCACGGCCGTCGCATAGGCCAGCAACTGCAGTGGGATCGATGTCAGCACCGTCGTCAGCCACGGGTTGCTGGCCGGCACCGTAATGACCGCCTCGGCTTGTTCGGCCAGATGCGCATCGCCCACGCTGGTGATGGCAATCACACGACCGCCACGGGCTTTGACCTGCGACACGTTCGACAGCATCTTGTCGTACGAAGCATCCTGCGGCGCAATACAAATTACCGGCAGGCGGTCGTCGATGAGGGCAATCGGGCCGTGCTTCATCTCACCAGCAGGGTAGCCCTCGGCGTGGATGTAGCTGATTTCTTTGAGCTTGAGCGCACCCTCGAGGGCAATCGGGTACGACAGCTGCCGGCCGAGGAACAGCGCACTACTCGTGTGTTGCAACGATTCGGCCAGCGCGGCGTAGTCCGTCCCATCGTTGAGGACATCACCGACTTGGCTCGACAAAGCAATTAACGCCCGCAGATGCGGTCGCATCGTCGCCGGCGTCAACACGCCGCGCGCCTGGGCAATCCGCAACGCCAACAGATACTGCCCGACCAACATCGCCGTGAAGGCCTTGGTCGAGGCGACGCCGATTTCGGGCCCTGCATGCAACATCAACGACCCAGCCGTGGCTACGCGCGTCGCCTGACTTCCCACCGCATTGACGATGGCCAATGTGCGCACGCCGGCGCTGCGGGCCAGTTCCATGGCAGCCAGGGTATCGGCGGTCTCGCCGCTTTGACTGATGGCGACGAGGAGCATCTTTGCATCGAGCACCGGCTCGCGGTAGCGGAACTCCGAGGCGTAATCGACCTGCACCGGCACCCGGGCAATCTGCTCGATCATGAACTTGCCGATGAGCGCGGCGTGCCAGGCAGTACCGCAGGCGGTCATCACCATCGACGAGATATCGCGCAGCCCCGCATCATCCAGCAACACATCGTCCAAGCGTACCGTGCCCGCCTCGAGGTCGATCCGGCCGCGCAAGACGTCGGTCAAGACACGTGGCTGCTCGTGGATTTCTTTGAGCATAAAGTGCTTGTACGGCCCGCGCTCGATCGACACCGGGTCCCATGCCAACCGCGTGATCGGCCGCTCGACGGTCGTCCCATCTGGGCGGCGGATGACCAATGAGGTCGCAGTCAACTCGGCGATGTCGTGGTCTTCGAGGAAGCAGACGTTCCGCGTGTGATCGACAATCGCCGGCACATCCGACGCCACAAACATTTCGCCCTCGCCGATGCCGATGACCACGCCACCGGCGTGCCCGATGCGCGTCGCCACCAATGTTCCCGGTGCGTCGACACTCAACGCGACAATCGCATTGCCCCCTTTGAGCATGGCCGCCGTGCGCCGCAGCGCCTCGGCCAGATTGCCCGTGGTGGCAAAATGCAGGCCCAGCAGGTGGGCAATCACCTCGGTGTCGGTCTGCGACACAAAGGTATGGCCCTCGGCGATGAGGTCGTTTTTCAGTTCGAGGTAGTTTTCGACGATGCCGTTTTGGATGACCACAACGCGGCCGCTGGCGTCGCGGTGGGGGTGTGCGTTCTGCTCGGTGACGTCGCCGTGTGTCGCCCAGCGGGTATGCCCGATGCCCATCGTGCCCTGTACCGGGGCAGTGGCCAGCACCGCGGTCAAGCCCGACAACTTGCCGACGCTCCGGCGGATGTCGAGCGTCCCCTGATTGTCGACGGCGATACCGGCCGAGTCATAGCCACGGTACTCGAGCCGCGCCAATCCATCGACGATGACCGGGGCAGCAGCCCGTGCGCCCACATATCCGACGATTCCACACATATCGCACTCCTTCGGTCATCAGCGGCGGGCAGAGGCACCGACCACAGTAACGAGAACGGCTATAATAGCGCTACATCCATCACACATACGAGAATACCGATGAGTCATCCTGCGTCTGCATCCCGTATTGCCAGCTTCGGTACGACGATTTTCACCGAGATGAGCGCCCTGGCAATCCAGCACAACGCCGTCAATCTCGGCCAGGGCTTCCCTGACTTTGCCGGCCCCGACTTTGTCAAAAACGCTGCCATCGAGGCA
>CANHPK010000090.1 GCA_947462525.1 Roseiflexaceae bacterium
GCACGGTGATCATCATCGGACCGGGCACGTGTACCATCAGCGCCAACCAGGCGGGAGGCGCAACCGGCGGGATAACATATGCAGCAGCAGCATCCGTGCCGCAGTCGTTCTTGGTGCGCACCGGACAGACGATTACGTTTGCAGCGCCTGCGCCGGTCGACGAAGACGCAGCGACCTTTGCACTGACGGGTTCTACCAGTTCTGGACTCGCGCTGACGTACACAGCATCGACACCGGCAGTATGTACGGTGACGAGTGACGGCACGGTGACCATGGTGTCGTTTGGGACCTGTACGGTTACCGCGGCGCAGGTCGGTGGTACCAACAGTGGCACGGAGTATGCGCCCGCCGCGAGCGTGACGCGGTCGTTTGTATCGCGCAAGGTGCAGACGATAACGTTTGCAAGCATCGCCGACAAAGATCCGACGGCAGCAGACTTTCGACTGACCGCAACGGCGAGCTCGACCTTGACGGTAAGCTTCAGTAGCACGACGAATAGTGTCTGTACGGTGACGAGTGGTGGACTGGTGAGTATTGTTGCTGCGGGCACCTGTACCATTAATGCACAGCAAGCAGGTGGGCTGAGCGGTGGAATTACCTATGCGGTGGCACCAGTGGTGAGTCAGTCGTTCACGGTGCGTACCGGCCAGACGATTACCTTTGCTGCTCCTACGCCCGTCGACCAGGATGCGGCAGATTTCGACCTGACTGCGTCGGCCGACTCGGGCTTAGCAGTGACGTTTACCACTTCGACGCCGTTGGTATGTACCATAACCAGCACGGGGACCGTCACGTTGGTGTCGTATGGGACGTGTACGATAAGCGCAGCCCAGGCAGGTGGCACAAACAGTGGGACGAGTTATGCGGCCGCTCCGAGCGTGACGCGGTCGTTTGTAACGCGCAAGCTGCAGACGATAACATTTGGGACCATTGCCGACAAAGATCCGACCGCAGCAAACTTCAGTTTGGGTGCGACAGCAAGTTCGACATTGGCAGTCAGCTATACGACGAGCACCACGAGCATCTGTACGGTGACCACTGGTGGCGTGGTGAGTATCGTTGCGTCGGGCACGTGTACGATTCGTGCCAATCAGGCCGGTGGACTGATCGGTGGTGTGACCTATGCGGCAGCACCTGAGGTCAGTCACTCGTTCACGGTGCGTACCGCACAGACGATTACGTTTGCTGCTCCGAGCCCCATCGATCAGAATGGCGCACCCTTCACCCTGGCAGCGACGGCGAGTTCGACCATGGCGGTGACGTATACATCGAGCACGCCGAGTGTCTGTACGGTGACGAGTGCAGGCGAAGTCACACTCGTGTCGTTTGGCACGTGCACGATTATCGCTGCGCAGGCTGGTGGTATCAGTGGCGCGACCAATTACGCAGCCGCTCCGAGCGTGACGCGGTCGTTCATATCGCGCAAGCTCCAGACCATTACGTTTACGGTGCTGAGCGACAAAAGCATCTCGGAGCCGGCGTTCTCGGTCGGTGGCACGACGACATCGGGATTACCATTGGCATTTAGCACCAGCACGGTGAGCGTGTGTACGGTGACCAGTGCCGGTGCCGTGACCATGGTGACGCCGGGTGTATGCACGATCGAGGCGACACAAGCGGGTGGTTTGTTGGACGGCATCACCTACGCGGCGGCGACACCGGTGACCCAGTCGTTCACGATTCGCACCATCCAGACGATTACCTTTGCGCAACCGGCAGATCGACCAAGCACGGCAGCATCGTTCAGCATCGGTGCAACGGCCAGCTCGGGATTGCCGGTCACCTATGTGTCGAGCACACCCAGTGTCTGCACGGTGACGAGTAGCGGCACGGTGACGTTGGTGACATTTGGTGCGTGTACGATTGTGGCCAGCCAGGTCGGTGGCATCAAAGACGGTACTGCCTTTGAGGCAGCATTTTCGGTGACCCGTACATTCAATGCGTTGCGTACCCAGACCGTGACCTTTACGATGCCGACCGACCGTGTCTACACGGCAGCAGACTTTCCGCTGACTGGGAGTGCGAGCTCGACGTTGGCAGTGACGTACACGACCACGACGCCGTCGATATGCACCGTTACCCCGACAGGGACCGTGGATGTGATGAGCCCCGGCATTTGTACCATCAACGGTGTGCAAGAAGGCGGTACCGCAGGGGGGATTGCCTACGCACCATCCCCGGTTGTGACGCGCTCGATGACGGTCAATCCAGCACCACAGACGGTCAATATGCCGACCATCCCCGTGAGCTTCGAATACCAGGGTGGCGTGGACTTGGCTGGAACGACCTCGTCCGGGCTCGAAATCACGTTTACCAGCATGACCCCGACCGTCTGTACCGTGACCGGTAAGCGGGTGACGTTTGTCGCTCTCGGAAAGTGCAGCATCAAGGGATCGCAGCCGGGCGGGACGCGCGGCGGCATCATCTATGGGCCGAGTCCTGACCTGATCCGCGAGTTCTTTGTGACCAACGCCACACCGACCGTCACGATGACCCCCAGCAACACCCGAACCTTTACGCCGACGATGACCCCTACGGCTATCCCGTTTTTGATGAAGAAGGGTGCGGTCGGTGCATCGTTTGTACTGGGGTTACTCCAGAACGGCACGTTGATTACGTGGGGTATGAACCGCGAGTATCAAGCAAATATCCCACCATGTTGTGGCAGTGCGATCGAAGATGTGGCAGTGGGGACCAACTTTGCACTGGCGCTCAAGGGTGGCCGCGTGTTTGGCTGGGGAGCAAACACCAAGGGCCAATTGATGTTCCCTGCCACAACCGCGCGCAATATCATCTCGATTGCAGCGGGTGGTGCACATGGATTGGCACTGACCAAGACAGGCGATGTCATCGGCTGGGGCGACAACGGATTCAAGCAAGCAGCGGTACCCCGCGGGGTCAAGGATGTGATGCAGATTGCCGGCGGGACCAACCACACACTGGTGCTCACCAAGGCCGGGAGGGTCCAAGGCTGGGGGAGCAACTCGTCGAATCAATCAAAACCACCGACCACATTGAGCGACGTCATGCAGGTCGCCGGCGGACTCGATCACTCGTTGGCACTCAAGAGGGACGGCACCGTCGTCGCCTGGGGGAGCAATACGTTCGGTCAAGCGGCTGTTCCGCCGACGGCATTCGATGTCAAGCAGGTGAGTGCGGGCAACCAGTTCTCGCTGGTGGTCCAAAACGACGGGACGGTCTTTGGTTGGGGCCGCAATGACAACAACGTCTATGTGATCCCACCCGAATACACCGATATCTACACCGTGGCCGCGGGCTATGCCAATACCATCCTCGGCCTCCGCAATGGGCGCGTCATCGTCATCGGAGACCAGTCAAACGGCATCAACGTCTCGCGCACACCAACGAGGACTGCCACCCCCACACCGTAATCATGCACCTGTGTGCATCGTTACGGAGGCCAGATCGGTAGCATCCGATTGCCGATGGGAAAAAGAAAGAGCGGGACGCAGCCAATGCGTCCCGCTCTTTCTTGTCTAGAAAAACGCAGCATGCCGTGGCCGTGGGAATTGCCTTTTGAGCGGGGTTTATTGCTATAACCCCCGCTAATGGATTTTATGAATGGGGCGCAGCATGCCGCGCTCGCAGAGTGTTCCTTATGCCCATCGTTTTCTGTAAAAATAAATTAATTTAAAATAGTAACGAAATAAAAAATATTAAACAGAATATATATCATATATACTACACCTTGTAATTATTCTTGTTTAATGCAATAAGAAACAAGATACTTGGAAACTGTGTAGTGGATAGGAGAATGAATAATACATAAATAGAACAATTCAATGAACAAGTAATGGAACAAAAGTATCGGATGATTCGTCAGTAGTAGTGAGTTCGTAACGGAGGGCATATGACAAAACCGAATGGAAATGTATGGCGATCACTCCTCAGCCTCTTGCTGGTGGGTGTGATTGTGTTTGTTGCGTCACCGCTGATGAGCGGTGGGAAGCAGCAGAAGGCCAAAGCGGCATCACGAGCATCCAATTATTTGCTGAATGGTAGTTTTGAAAGTGCAACTGGCGGAGTCCCTGACAATTGGACGATGGTCCAGACGCACGTTGACCTGGGCGCGACGGTATTGGGTGGTTGTGTTTCTGTAGACACGACTGATTACGCAGCAATTAAAGTTGGAGGTGTTACTCAAGACCTCACCACAGCTCAAGACGCACATAGTTCCTTCACCACGCAAGTAGTGAATTCCGTGGTTGCAGGTAGTGTGAACCTTGCACCTGCAGCAGGAAGCAATGCGATTATGTTGAACATGGGTGGAGGCAGTATGAATCCTGGCTTCCACGTGTCGCATGGACCTGCAGTGGTAAGTGATTTGTTCAAAGCTATTGGTGGGCAGATAATCACACTGAATTGGTTTTCAGCAGCGGGTGGCGATGATTTCGCAGTGTTGGGATATCTGCTCAATACAGATGGTGACGGTGACGGGACACCGCTGGAAGCAGGTGACTGTGTACAGACCGAAATCCTGGACACATCCGGTTATTTAGTCAATGGTTGGCAATTCGCTTCCGTTACCATACCTGTAACTGGTGAATTTTTTCGATTCGTGTTCGTGAATGGTACGTTTGACGCGTCGGGTGGTCGCTTTTCAGGAGCAACCTTCTGGATCGACAACATTTCGCAAGGGACTCCGCAGACCGTGACGTTTGAGTTGGGTGCGATTACTGCGAACTTTTCGCCGGGCAACACGACGGCACCGTTCCAGCTCCCAGGCACATCGTCGTCTGGGATGGCAATTTCGTACACATCGAATACCCCAACAAAGTGTACGGTGACGACGGGTGGTATGTTGACGGTTGTAGCTGCAGGGACCTGTACAATTACCGCAACGCAAACGGGTGGCGACACTGGTGGCACGTTGTATGCATCGTCCCCCAGCGTTACCCAATCGTTCACGATTACGGCTATCGCGGCGACTGCACAGACGATTACCTTTGCAGCGCCAGCAGACCGCTTGAGTACGGCGGCAGATTTTGATTTGAGCGCGACGGCCTCGTCGGGCATGACCGTTACCTTCACCTCGAGCACGCCGAGCGTTTGTACGGTGACTGGTGTCACTGTGAGCCTGGTTGCACCGGGTACGTGTACCATTGTTGCTGCACAGGCTGGTGGTGTAAACAGCGGGACAAATTACGCTGTCGCTCCGAATGTGACGCGTTCGTTCTTATCGCAGGACACCCAGACGATTACGTTTGGTACACTCAGCGACAAAGATCCGACGGCGGCAGATTTTGCCGTTTCGGCGACCTCTTCAGCGGGATTGACCGTCACCTACAGCACCACATCGACGGGTGTGTGTAGTGTGACGAGCGGTGGCACGGTGAGCATTCTTGGGCCGGGCACGTGTACGATTAGTGCCGAGCAAACCGGCGGTGCGACAGGCGGTGTGTCTTACATAGCCGCGACCGCGGTGACCCAGTCGTTCACGGTGCGTACAGCACAGACAATCACGTTTGCGCCACCCGCACCTGTGAATCAGAACGCAGCAAACTTCAGCCTGGCTGCAACGGCCAGCTCGACGCTGCCTGTGACGTTTACCTCGAGCACACCGAGTGTGTGTACGGTAACGAGCGCGGGCACGGTGACGATGGTGTCGTTCGGCGCGTGTACGATTACGGCAGCCCAAACGGGTGGTGTCAGTGGTGGTACAAGCTATGCGGCTGCACCGAGTGTGACGCAGACGTTCACCTCGCGCAGATTGCAGACGATTACCTTTACAGCACTGAGTGACAAAGACCCAACGGCAACGGACTTTGCCGTTTCAGCGACGACGGATTCAGGATTGCCCATCACCTACAGCACCACTTCGACGGGTGTGTGTAGCGTCACCAGCGCTGGCACGGTGAGTATCCTCGGTGCAGGCACATGTACGATTAGTGCATCTCAAGCCGGCGGTTTGTCAGGCGGCATCACCTATGCTGCGGCGACTGCGGTGTCACAGACGTTCACCGTGCGCACCGGTCAGATTGTTACCTTTGCAACGCCGGCAGACCGTGCCGAAGACGCGGCTGACTTCACGTTGGCAGCGACATCGAGTGTGGGTCTGACCGTCAGCTACGTGTCGAATTCGACGAGTGTCTGTACGGTGACGAGTGCAGGTGTTGTTTCGATTGTGGGTTTCGGTACCTGTAGCATTACCGCATCGGCCCCAGCGGGCACGGTGGGTGGAGTGAGTTATGCTGCTGCGCCGAGCGTGACACGGACGTTTGTTATCAAAAAGAAGCAGACGATAACGTTCGCAGCACCCGCAGATCGCCTCTACAACGTCGCGGATTTCAATCTGACGGTGAGTGCATCTTCGACATTGCCGGTGATCTTGACCTCATCGACACCGAGTGTCTGTACGGTGAGTGGGGTAACAGTCAATCTCATTGCTCCCGGTACGTGTACCATTTCGGCAACACAAGCAGGTGGCGTGAGTGGGGGAACAGACTTTGCTGCTGCACCAACAGTGACGCAGTCGTTCAGTTCCAATGCGGTACCGCAGA
>CANHPK010000091.1 GCA_947462525.1 Roseiflexaceae bacterium
AAAAGCTCTTCGGGGATGATGGACATCTGCGCTCCTCTGTATCTCGGGTGCATCTGACGGGCTTGATATGGGTAGTATACCAAACGTCACTCCGCCACTCCGTGGGATTGTGCACGGATGACATCGTACTGTTCACCCGTTGCGGTGAATCCCGCCCGCGTGTAGAGGGCCAACGCCGCGTAGTTGTTGCGTTGCGTATTGAGGGTAACGCGGGCTGCACCCTGGACGAAGCCGTGTTCGAGCACGGCATTGAGGAGTTGACTGGCTATCCGGCGACCCTGGTATGCGGGCAAAACGGCGATGCGCACGAGGTGGAACGTCGTATGGTTGTCGTGCCAATTGGCGATGGCATAGGCGACGGGCACGTTGTCGACGACACCAATAAGGCTGAGTCCGTCGCCGCTGGTGAGCTCGCGCACATCGTGGCTGGTTTTCTGCCATTCGGGGTCGAACGCCTGGGCATCGATGCGTTGGATATCTCCGTACTCGGCCAATCCCAGCGGTGCCAATGTGGCCGGGGTTGCATGGGGGAGCGCCTTGTAGTGGTGCGTCTCGAGCGCGATGATGGTGTTGTGGGCGACAAATCCCACCCCGCGCAAGATGTCGCTCAACCAGTTGTCGTAGTGATCGCTACTATAAAACAACGCCCGACACGGCGCGTGATAGATGAGCGTCGACGCCAACAGCCCGATTAACTCGGCATGATAGGCAATCGAAATCCCGTCGAGCGCACAGGACCGTACCCACGCCGTCTGATTGGCCGCCGGGGTGGCCAGCAAAAGCGCCACTGGGCGTTCACCATGCCAGGCGACGCTGATGTGGTATTGATCGAGGGGCAACGACAACGTGGCCATCCCAAACTGGATGAGGCGAAACCGCGAGCGCCGCACGAATTCGATCAGCGCACCGTGCTGTGCGACAGCTGCATAGGTGATGGTCAGTTGATCGATGTGCGGGCTAAACATCAGTCGGTACGCACCGGGCTGACACGGCGCAGGAGGTCATGGGAGCGGAAGAAAAAGTACAACAGCAGCGCGGTGATCGTGCCTACTCCGGCAAAGACCAACCATGGGGCAGCGGGGTATTGGATTGCTTGACCCCAGCCGTAGAGGGTGCCGCCGCTGAAGCTGCCCATCCCACCGCCCAGCGCGATCGCCAATCCGGCGACGCCGAAGTATGACCCCAGCGCCGAGTTGTCGGCGAGATTGGCTGCGACCGTTTGTTGACTCGGCGACGCAAATAATCCTCCCAACGAATACATCGCTACACAACCTAACAACAGCCAAATGCTGTCTGCAGCGCCGATGAGCCCCAAACTCGTCGTCAGTAGGCCAATACCGAGCAGGAGCGTGACTGCCGGCGCAAATCGTTTGTCGGCGAAACGCATCAGCGGATACTGCAGCCCGATGCTCATGACCGCATTGACGCTGTACACCCAACTCACCGCACTGTCGGTGCCGGCGAGGGCGACTGCCCGGAGCGGGATGGCGAGGGTAATCTGCGTCCAGAGGAACCAGTACCCCAGCAGCAATGTGTTGTAGAGCATGAAGCGCTTGTCGCGTAGGGCCAAGCGGATGCCATAGGTCAGGTTGCCCTGGGTGGTTGCAACCGCCACATCGGGGAGCATGCGAAAGGTGACCACCCAGGCGATGAGATAACACGACCCGGCTGCAATGGCCACGATGCCGAAATCGTATATCAGCAGCGCTGTGCCGATGAGTGGGCCGACGGCCATACCGAGATTGCGTACGATGCCGAGGATCGAAAAATAGCGTGCGCGGTCTTCGGTGGTTGTCAGCGCGGCAATCGTCGCCGAGCTGGGCGAATCGAACATCGAACCACCCAATGCCGCAAAAATCGCACTACCAAGCAACAGCGGGAACGAATCAGCCCAGGCCATCGCCGAAAAACCCGCAAAGCGGACGATCAACCCACAGAGTATCAAGAGCCGCGCCCCGAAGCGGTCTGCCAGCATGCCGCCGACGACCGTAAAGCCCTGTTGAAAAAGTTGGCGCACGCCTAACACAATCCCGATGCTGGCGGTGGTCCATCCAAGCGCCTCGACATAGTGGATCGAGATGAGCGGCACCACCATGAAAAAGCCGCCCCACATCATGAACGAATTGACAATCATGACGATCATGCCATGGCGTCGTTGCGTCGCGGTCAATTCATTCGGTTGCTTCATGGCCATTGGAGGGCTCCTTCGGGTCGATGGGACCGATACAGACGATTGCTGTGTGGGCGCCAGCGACGCGCGTCAATACTACCACCATTGGCACACCCTGTGGTTGCGACAGCCGTTTGGCGAGCGCATCGGTGTCGATCGGCGAGCCACGTTTTTTGACCGTGACCGCTCCTGCGCCGTGAGCCCGCAGGATTTCGCGCAAATGACGTTCGCTGAACGGCACCGTCGTGACAACCCGCCAGCACCGCGCAAATGGGGTGAACAGCGCATCGGGATGGGTCAAGTACGCTATCTGTGGATCGATCATCGTCGCGCCGATGCGTGCGGCGAGGTGTTGGACCAAGCCGGCGCGGATGACCGCTGCGTCGGGCTCGTAGAAAAACGCTGCGGGTGCGGTGCAGGCAATCTGCGCCGGGGTGTGGGTGTCGTCGAGCAGGTGCGTCCCGTGGTCATCAAGCACGGTGGCGCGATGCTGCCAGGGCAGGTCTGCGTCGAGCCAGACGACGGTCTCGCGCAGGTCGCCGTCGAGCGATACGCACTCGATGGCATAGGGTGCAGCAAACGGGAGCTGGCGGTAGTCGATCCCCGGCGCGCATTTGATGGCAATACGCCGGCCGGGGCGGCGCCAGGCATTGGCACTGGTCAACGGGGGGAGGTACGCGTCGTGATCATAGATGCGACCATTGCTCGCACGCCGTCCGGGATCGAAAAAGACTGCATCGACGTCATCCGGCAATGCCCATGCGAGGGCATCGGCGCAGATGCAGGTGACACGGTGGGTCAGTCCACGCACGTGGAGATTGGCTTCGGCCATGGCAACGCGCCCGGGGTCGCTGTCAATCGCGGTACATGGTGCGACTGTCGCCAATGCCAGCAGGTCGCCGCCGCAGCCGCAGCAGACATCGGCGATGTGTGTCGCACCGGCGAACATGTGTGCCCGGTGGGTGCTGACCCGTTGGTGGCTGGCTTGTTCGAGGGCGGTTTTGGTGAAAAAGAGCGCGTCACCGTCGGGGAACTTGCGGGTCGCGTGGGCGCGTACCCAGGCAAGCTCGTAGGCAGCAGCGGCGTGTTCGGATGACACCACCTGACGCAGCTGTGACAGGGAGCGCAGGTGCGCGGTGACGTCGATTCCTGCAATCAGATCCTGGGCGGTGCGTGTCTGCAACCAAGCAACGACGGCCGGGTTCATGCGCGCCGTACCAGCGGGATGAGCGACCGCCACGTGCCACCGGCGATCAAAATGCCCACAATTATGACTATCAGGCCGGCGATGGCGTTGGGGGCAATCGGTTCGGACAGAATTGCTGCGCCATAGACGACCCCGAACGGTGCCACGAGGTAGGACACCATCGATACTTTGGTCGCCCCGACTGCGTCCATCAGGCGGTAGTAGAGGATGTAGGCAATAGCCGTACAAAAGACCGCCAGAATAACGAGTGCGATGAGCGACGACGGCGCGGGCATGACCGTCGGGATGCCGTTCCAGATGAGTGCGATGGGGATGAGCAGGGACGTGCTGGCTATCATCTGACCTGTGGACGGGATGATTGGTTGCATCCCGCTGAAGGCACGGCGCCCGTATAGGGCCGAGAGGGCATAGCAGACTGCCGCACCGAGGACGCACAATTCGCCCCAGATGTTGCCGCTCTGTGCGCCTTCGATGCCGATGGCAATCATGACACCGGCGAAACCCATGATGAGGCCGATGACACGCTCGGCATTGATGCGTTCGTCGTTGCGGGTAATCAGATTGATGATGGCCGCAAAGAGTGGCGTGGTTGCACCGAGGATGGCCGTCGTGCTACTTGGGATGAGTCGTTGCCCCCAGCCGATGAGAAGAAAGGGGACGACGAGACCGAGCATGCCGACAAAGTAAAAGTCTTTCCATATTTTGCTACCGCCTGGGAGGCTGATACCCGACACACGCATGACCCCATAGAGGATGAGCGCGGTGATGGCGATGCGGACCGCGACGAGGGTGGCGGGTTCGATGTCGGTGACGGCGATTTTGATGAGCATGAAGGCAGCGCCCCAAATGGCACCCAAGAGGACGAGCAAACCCGTTTGGCGCGCGGTCATAAGAGCCTCGGTAAAAAGAATTGCTTTATAATAGCACGTCCACCTGACTGTATTCTGTCCGTTGATATGGCACAGCTGTGCGCTAGCGAATGTCAATGCAATCGATTCGGAACGTTCCACGGGCCGCCTGGTTTGTGCTCTTGCATGCGGTGTTGTTTGGGTTGGGGATGAGTTTTTTTGACGTGTTGTTCAATTTTTTCCTGGTCAGTCGTGGCTTCGGGAGCGAGCTGGCCGGGATATTGTCGACGACGATGCGTGTGGCGGGATTGATTGTCGGGATCCCGGTGGGGATCTTGATTGATCGCTACGGATCACGGCGATCGTTAGCAATCGCCATGGTGTTTTTTGCAGCGACGTTGACGTGGCAGCTGTATGCACCGTCGGTGTTCTGGATTATTGTGACGCAGTTCCTCAATGGATGTTGCGCCGCATTGGCGATGACGGCCATCATGCCGCTGTTGACCGCAACGACCGACGACGAATCGCAACGTGGGTTCATTTTTGGCCTCAACGAAGCATCGATTAGCATTGGGCTGATTGGCGGCATTATCGCCGGGTGGATGCCGAGTGTTTTGGCACCCATGATGCAGGTCGATGCACAGTCGATGCCCGCCTATCGATCGGCGATGCTCGTCGGAGTGGGGCTTTTTTATCTGTCGATCCTGCCCATTTTGTTTGTGCGGGTGACCGAGCACCACGAGGAGCATGCGCGGGATGCCGAGGCGAATGCCGGGACTCCACAATTGCGGCGGCATTTTTTGCTCTATGGTGTGCCCAATTTGCTGATGGGGTTGGGCGGCGGTGCGATTATCCCGTTCCAGAGTCTGTTGTTGCGCAACCAGTTTGGGTTGCCGGATCAGAGCGTCGGTGTGGTTATTTCGTTTGCCGAGCTGGCGATTGGCTGCGGAGCACTGCTGTCGGGCCACTTCCTGGCCAAACGGCGTTTGCGGTTTTGGGTCGCCGCCCTGCGCGCGCTGGCGGGGCCAGGCGTATTGCTGATTTTGGCACCGTGGCAGGCGCTGGCGATTGTTGGGTACCTGTGGCGGGCTTTTTCGCTGGGTATGGCGGTGACGCTCAGCGATTTGCAGATTATGCGCTTTGTGAAGCCCAAACAACGCGGTGTTGCGATGAGCATGATTACGATTATGTGGTCGGCAGGTTGGGGTTCGGCGTCGCTCCTGAGCGGCTTTGTGCAGCCAGTCTACGGTTTTGCCCCGCTCGTCTGGTTCGCCGGTACGGCCTATCTCTGCGCAGGGATTGCAGCGTGGCAGATATTTAAAGATGAATTATGAATGAGCAATTATGAATGAGGAATTACTCATTCAGTTCGATGACGTTCTGAATTATCTCTGCTGCCCAGGGGGCATCGTCGCGAACTGCGAAGATCAGCGTTGGCTCGCCTTCGGGTGTTTTGACGCTGTACTCCACGTAATTGTCCGTGCGGATGACCCGACTGGCGGCTTCGATGGGATAGATGATGATGGGGGCGAGTGGTTGATCGGGAGACGCTTCGGTGATGATGTTTGCGTCGATACGCATCAACGCATAGCGCAACACCGGTGTGCTGTCGTAGTTGAACACATCGGACCGATAGACGTCGATCCAGGTGTACGCGGGCAACTGCTGGGCAACCAAGGCGACAATCCCGGCGCGGTGGAGATCCGGGTCGCCACTGCCGGTTTCGCGTTTGACAAACGTATTGAAATAATGATCGAGGCTCATCACCCCGCCCGTACTCACCACCGCAAACAAGACGAGTGCGATGGCGCGATGATTGGCGTATCTACGCAACACGTCTGAGAGGACAGTCGTACCGAACCCTACCAGCAAGGCCAGGATGCCGAGCAACGAGACCAGGCGCTGCCCTGCCGCGATCGGCCAGTTCACAGCCGACATCGCACAAAAGACGGCCAGCCAGGCAACGACGGCAAACACCGCACTGTCTTGGCGGTGGACAACCATGCCGATCACGCCGATAAGTGCCAAAGCCGACAGCGGGATGGTCAGCACGGCGCGCGGAGTGCCGAACCACCCTTCGACGGGACCCCAGAACAACGCCTGCACGGTATAGGCAATATTGCGGACAACGACCTCGGCTACCGTTTGTTCGTGGTCGGCGGCCCAACGCTCGATATTGGTTGTCCCGTCTGCCTCGCGGATGATGATAGAGCTCCGCCGTACGACCGACCAGAACTGGTCGGGCTGTTCGATGTA
>CANHPK010000092.1 GCA_947462525.1 Roseiflexaceae bacterium
GACGGTGTAAATTTGCTCACTCCAGCCCAGAATAACGGTGTGATCTGCTTCGACGACACGTGATTTGCCTTTACGCATCGTCTCAAGGCGTGCTTCGAGTCCCGAGTTGATCACACCGATCAACGCACTAACGATGAAAATACCGCCAATGGTGACCAACAGCATCATAAACAAGAACCCGTACGAACCCTGGTCACCGCCCATGGTGCCGGAATCAAGCGTCCGCAACAACGCCATCCAGGTAACTTGACTAAATGTCAGGTCAGGGCTGAGTTGAAAAATCGCAACGATTATGGCACTCACGACGATGACTGCAATCGATGCAATTGCCAGTACGCCGATGAGCGCGCCTGTGCCTTTGGCAAGGATGTTATCAATCTCATAGCGCAGCTTTTCGGACAATGTCGGAGTCGACATGGGGACCTCTATTCATGTGTGCACGTCTGTGTAAAGCAATTCTAGCAACATTAGCCGAATTTTACAAACGCCCGGACCAGCCAAACCACTCTGTACGTGGGGTGGTTCGTCGGACATCGTTGCACAGAGTTGACCTACAATGGAACAAAATCGGATCGTTTTTCATCAAGATAATGAATATGCAGTATGGGGTTGCTATGCGTGTTATTCAGCTGATTCTTGCGATGAGCCTCGTGTTCGGGATTGTTGGTTCACATACACAGCACGTCAGTGCCGCTCCTCCCACGGTGCTGACTGCCATTGCAACGGCGAATTTTGCACCATATCGCAACGACATCGCCAAAAAACTCACTACGCTCCGTGGCATGAGTGACGGCATGAGCGTCGCGACCTTTGATACCCTGCGAGCAACGCCTACCAATGCGGCGTACATCGCCCAGCTGGCATTCATCGATGCGTATAGCATCAGCACCCTCAATGCACATGCGAAACTACCCGCAAACAAGCCGTTTCTGCGCTGGGTGTTTACGACGGCAGATGTCATCCCGATGCTCTTGCAAGGTGGGCCCCCGACTGGTGCCAAAAACGCAGAAGCACTCGTGATTTTGCAGCGCATCTGGTCGTCTGATGTCGCATCACGCAGCGGCGTGCTCCGCAAACTTGCCATCGCCGTGGCGTTGAGCCATGCATACCCCGTCAATACCGGCTGGTATCGCATCAATAGTAGTGGCGTCGCAGACACGATTGACCCCCTTTCGCGCTACCAAAATTATAAGAATGCACGGGCAGCCAAAAAGCTCGATGCTGGTTTCGATGGGTTATCGATTTGGCATCTGCGCATGGTGGTCGATGCTTGGGCACGCGATGTCGATCTCGATTGGCTGCGTACGACCTACGCTGGTCCACATTCGGTCGTGAACGAGGCCGGCGTAACCCGTACCTTCACCACAACGTATACCCGGGCAAACATCGGCGATAGTGGCTATGAACTCGAATATCGGGATGAAAACCTCGGCGGTGGCAGTGTACAGAGCGGTGCGCTTGTCTTTTATGGGCCCGATGCAGACATCGAACGCGTCCTCGAAGTCGGCGGGGTGTGTGGCGCTATTGCCAAATATGGGTCGACGGTTGCACAGGCGCACGGCATTCCGGCCTTCCCCGTCGGGCAACCCGGGCATGCAGCAGCGTTCATCAGTAATGCACCCGGTGCATGGGTGATGCACAACGACATCTATGGCATGGGGGCGTCGTTCTATCACGACGGCACGATGCTCCCGCTCATGTCCGAGACGAGTGAGCCCTTCCTCGATCCAGATTATGGTTTGGGAGAACGAAACTTTGCCCCTGCCTACGTGTTGCTGTATGAGCACCTCAGCGGCCCGCGTGCGACAAGCTTTGCCCGATCCGAATGGCTCCGATGGGCAGCCCGTGGGGTAACCAGCGCCCCGGTTCGCCTGCGGCTCCTCGCCTTGGCCGTTACGGTCGAACCGATGAATGTGTTGGCATGGCGTGACCGTATCGTCGCGGCCAACGCACATCCGCGCACCACCACTGCGCAATGGCAAAGCATATTTACTAGCCTCACAACGGCTTTTGCGGCTCACCCGCGAGTGCTGAGTGAATTGACAGCGCGTATTACGCCCATGCTCATCGACACGACAACCACGGATGCCGCAAAAGCTTCCTACGTTGGTGCATTGTATCGGCGCTACGACGCCATACCCACGACGAGCCAACACGCGGCGATGCGTGATGTGATTTTGGCTGCATTGCCAGAATGGATGCGCGCATATCTGCCAGCACCGAGCGTGAGCATCCGTTTTTCGGGTGAAAACGCCGGCACCATCAGCGGCTTCAAAACCGGCATGGCTTATAGCGTCGACGCTGGGGCGCACTGGACCGTACCCGCCACCGAGTCGTTTCAGATTCCCCTTGCTCAGTTACACACCCTCCAGTCGACAGGCACCTTGCACGTCCGTAATCGCTACAGCACATCGACGGATATTGCCCGTGCAGCGGCACTCGGTGTCACGGCGAGCCCGAACGCCGCACCAGTCCTGGTCGCCGATGATCGAGCCGACACGCTCTCTGGCATCACGACTGCCATGGAATACAGCGTCAATAACGGCAAAATCTGGACAACATATACCACTGACGACGCACTCGACCTCGGTCGGGCGGTAACCTATTGGGTGCGCTATCGTGGCAATGGCACAACGCTCCCGTCGTTGGCCGCTCGGCACGTATTCACCAAGCCGACTGACTACGCCGTGGGGAGCACGGCAGCGGCCGAATACGGCTACAGCGGTTCGATCGCCAGCCTCGCCGTCGACGGGAGTGATGCAACCAGCTGGCTCCCCGACCGTAGCGTAAATCCAGCCGGGACCCCATTGACCGTCGTCCTTGACCTCGGACAAACACGCACCATCGATACCGTGCAACTGCTCTGGACACGCCAAAAAAACTACTATGAGGGCTATGGCAAAGCCTACACCATTGCCATTGCAAATACCCCCAGCGAGCCAGCAGCGGGTTCGAGTGAGTGGCAAACGGTCGCCAGCATCTCCTCCGGCAACGGTGGCCGTGACACGGTACCGGTGAGCACCACGACTGCACGCTATGTGCGCCTCACCATTACCGAATCAGCCGGTCATGACGCCGCAAATTGGCGCTGGCCGGCGCTCTACACGTTCACCGTGTCGGGTACTGATGCACCGTCGGTTGTTGGGGTTAGCCCCGGTGTGCAGTACCTCAGCGATCGCCTGTGGAATGGTGAATCGATCTACGCAAGCGAAACAGGTATCGACAATATGTGTGAAAAGTACCAGCTCGGCGGACACATCCTGCTCGATGGCACTGTCTACCAAAAAGGGATTGGACTCTGTTACAACATGACGCTCCAATACGTCCTCGATGGCACGCAGACGGAGTTCGTGGCTGATGTGGGCATCGACGACCGAGAATCCGATAGCGATACGCGCCAGGTTATCTTTGAGGTGATTGCCGACAGCACCACCGTCTACAAAAGCCCCACGATGACTGCGGCGACGAGCAAACAGCACATCGATGTGGACATCAGTGGTGCCAAACTGCTCACGATCAAATACTACAGTGTGGATGGCAGTTACCCACCATCCGCCAACTGGGGGGATGCGTACATGCGTTAATGGCAAAGCACAAAACACTGATGTGTTTTGTGCTTTGCAGGTTACTTGAATATCTCCATCAGAGAACGATGCGGTTGAACGCGTGTACGTCAACCGCATGATGGACATCTACATCCGCTTACGGTGTCGGGGTCGCCGTCTTGGTGGGTGTGCGTGAGGCGTCTACATCGTTGGTTTGATCACCAAGCACAATCACACGACCGCTCCGCAAGCCGAGAATCGTGTTTGCATAGCCAGCCGAGACGGTGAAGATGTCGGTGTATTCGGGTGGGATCACATACACATTATTGTCGTTGCGGCCCCATCCAAACACCGTACCGTCCTTCTGTACCACCAGCGAAAACTGGTTGCCCGCACTGACCTGTTTAACATCGATGGCCGTTGCCGGTACATCCGCTTGGCCAAACGCATTGCCACCCCATGCCAGCACTGTTCCATCTTCGAGCAGTGCAATGGAGTGATCGAGTCCACCAGCTACCTGGATGACCTTCTTGACGGGCTTTCGTTCAATACGTGCAGGCACCTTGGACTGACCCGACGCATTGCCACCCCATGCTTGGACTGATCCATCATTTTTGATGACCAGCGAGTGCTGTGTGCCACCTGCGATTTGGGTCACATTTTTAACCGTTTTGGGTACTTCAACTTGCCGGTAGCCGTTGTCGCCCCAGCTCAGTACAGTCCCTTTGTTCGTCAATGCCATTCCATGGGCCCCGCCCGCCGCAATCGAAACGATGTCTTTCTTGGTGGCAACGGGGAACCTCAGTTGACCTTTTGTGTTTGCTCCCCAGCCAAATACCGTGCCGCCCTTGAGCGCGAGAGCAAAGTTGGTGCCCACGGCTACGTCGCTGATACCTGATCCACAACACGGTGGGATATCGGCTTGGTATTCACGATTCATACCCCAGGTAATCAACGTGCCATTCTGGAGCAGACCAAGCACGAACGAAGCACCGACCGCACCTTTCTTCATCAACAATGGGAGAGGCGTAGGAGTGTGTGTACTCGTCGGTGTTCTGCTACTCGTCACCGTATTAGTACTCTTTGCAACCGTCATTGTGGGTGGGATTTTGGTCGTTGTCGCAGTCTTGGGGCGAATAGTGGTTGCTGTACGTGTTGTCGTGTTGGTGGCCCGTCCCGTCGCGGTTGGTGCTGTTGTGTTGGTAGCGAGTGCTGTTGCCGTTGGTACGGTCGTGTTGGTTGGTACTGCCGTTGGTACGGCCGTGTTGGTTGGTACCGCCGTTGGTACGGCCGTGTTGGTTGGTACGGCCGTGTTGGTTGGTACTGCCGTTGGTACGGCCGTGTTGGTCGGCGCAACAGAATGACCATCACATGTATCGCCATTGCTGCCCGATTTGGTACCGTCTGGGCAGGTAGCGTTGTTGCCCCAAAGATTCCCACTGACGGTTGCACCGGTGAGGTTTGCGCCGAGGAAATTCGCGTTTCTGAGGTCAGCACATGTAATTATTGCATTGCTGAGATCTGCATTTGTAAAATTCGCAGAATCCAAATCGGTACAGTTAAAATTTGTTCCGACAAGGTTTGCGCTCGTAAAGTTTACATTATTTGCCACTACATAGGTGACGAGTGCTCCACTGAGGTTTGCACCGGTGAAGTTTGTCCCCGCCAAATTGCTTCCATGCAGGTTGCATCCACTCAAGTCCACGCCTATGCCGCGCGCACTACAATCGCTACTCGCAGCAAAAATCGTCTGCGTTGTCAACAGCAGCGCACAGAGAAAAACACCAGTTGCTACACACAACAGAACGGCAATCTTCATAACACTCCTATGTGAGTTCATGGTAAAAACGTGGATGAGGAACTGGGTTTTTCTACAATACAGCAAAAGTCAGAAAGACACAATACGTTCGTGAGTTTTTGTATCATGAAGAAAATGTTATCAAATTTATTTTTACAACTTGCATACGCGTACTGCTATGACTCCGCTAACAGTCGGACTACTACACAAATGCACACAGCGCATACCTCGTTTGGGGAATGGCTTGCCATTGGGCTACTGATTTGGGTATGTACATCGCACCACCGTGACATCTCGTACATCGGGTTGGTTTGGTGACACAACGAATCCCTCATGCGTGCATGAGGGATTCGGGAGTACTATGCAGAATTGTTTTTCCGTTTTGCCGCTCCGTCGTTTTCGTGTCCATCTCTTCGCCTACGGGAGATGTCATTGACCGCTATTCCGATTCGGTTGACATCGAATTGGCGTGGGGCACGAGTACTCCATTGGAGCCAACACTTCAGAACGATTTCGTATATCCCGTGCTTTAAATGGAAGCAGACATCCGCTTAGGGTGTTGGGGTCGCTGTCTTGGTGGGTGTGCGTGATGCGGCAATGTCGTTGGATTGATCACCAAGCACGATGGCTCGCCCGTTGCGCAATCCGAGGATGGTGTTGGTATACCCTGCCGCGACGGTATAGATGTCGGTGTATTCGGGTGGAATCACATAGACGTTATTGTCATTGCGGCCCCAACCAAAAACCGTTCCGTCGTGTTGTACCACCAGCGTAAACTGGTTGCCGGCACTGACCTGCTTCACATTGATGGCCGTTGCAGGTACCGCAGCTTGACCATATGCGTTGCCGCCCCACGCCAGCACGGTTCCATTGTCGAGCAATGCAAGTGAGTGATCGAGCCCGCCAGCGACCTGTATGACTTTTTTGGCTGGTTTGCGCGTGATTGCCACAGGGGCCTTGGTCTGACCCGCTGCATTACTGCCCCAGGTTTGGACTGACCCGTCGCTCTTGATGACCAGTGAGTGATTCGTCCCGCCGGCGATTTGGGTCACATTGCGTAAGCCTTTGGGGACAGTAACTTGTCGAAAGCCGTTGTCTCCCCAGCTCAGCACAAACCCTTTTCGTGTCAA